>NZ_CAACUY010000026.1 GCF_900659615.1 Actinomadura fibrosa
GGGCCGAGCGTCTCCTCGTCGTACAGCTCGTAGTTGCCGTGGTCCTTCAGCGCACCGTCCGCGTGGATGCCGGACTCGTGCGCGAACGCGTTCCGCCCGGTCGCCGCCCAGGTGGTGCTGGTCGACGCGGCGGGCGAGCGCATGGTCGGCATGTACGGGCGGATGGCGCGGTGAACGGCCCCGGCCCGTCCGCGGAACGGCGCCCGGCGTGCTGACGGTCGTCGGCCGCGCCGGGACGCCGCTCCCGGAGGCCGCCGCGACGGCGCTGGCGGAGGCCGCGCTCGTCATCGGCCCGCCGCGGCGGCTGGAGGGCCTGCCGGTGGCGCCCGGCACGCGCCTGATCCCCGCGGACGACGTCGTGGACGCCCTCCGAGGCGTGGATGTCAGGAAACAGGACGTCGTGATCGTCGTGGACGGCGATCCGGGGCACTTCGGGATCGTCCGGGAACTCCTCGACCAAGGGCACGCGCCCGACGTCCTGCCCGGGACACCGCTGGTCGCACGTGCCTTCGCGCACGCTGGCCTGCCCTGGGAGGACGCGCTCGTCGTGTCCGCCCGGGACGGGAACCTCGACCGCGCGGCGAACGCCTGCCGCGCCCACCCGAAAGTGGCCGTGCTGACCGGCCCCGGCGCGGGACCGGCGGAACTGGCCCGCGCCCTGTTCCCGGTGACGCCGCGCTCCTTCGTCGTCTGCGAGGACCTGGACGGGCCGAGCGAGCGCGTCGTCCACGTACGCCCGGCGGAGGCGACGACGCGTCCGTGGAACGAACCCGAGGTGGTCCTCGTCCTGGACAACCGCCGAGCCCTGGGCGAACGGGGCTGGATCTCCGGCGCCACGCTCACTCCCGCCGGATGGGCCCTGCCCGCGGACGCCTTCGGCGACGGACACGGCCCCGGCCCGGAGACGCGGGCCGTCGCCCTCGCCAGGCTCGGCCCCAGGGTCGGCGACATGATCTGGGACGTCGGCTCGGGCGACGGGTCGATCGCCATCGAATGCGCCCGCTTCGGCGCCGCCGTGGTCGCCATCGAACGCGACCACGCCGCCTGCGAGCGGATCCGCGAGAACGTCCGGCTGCACCGCGTGAAGGTCGCGATGGCCCGCGGCGACGTCCGCGCCATGCTCGGCCACGTCCCCGAACCCGACGCCGTGTTCATCGGACGCGGCGGCCCGGAGACCGTCCGGACCTGCGCCGGGCTCGCCGCCGGACGGCTCGTCGCGATCGCCGGAGAGGGCGAGGCCGAACCCATGCTGGACGTCCTGGCCGAGGCCGGATTCACCGCCGAGGCCGTCCGCCTCCAGACCGTCGCGATCACCCGCGGCACGGCCGGAGCGCCACCGGAACCTCCCGCGTCCGTGACCATCGTCTGGGGCGGACGCGGCGCCCGGGCGCCCGAGCGGCGGCCGTCCCCGGCGTCCCGTCCCATCGAGACCATCCCCGGCCCGCCCGGCGGGCCCGAGGCGTGACCGGGATGGTGATCGGCGCCGGGGCGTCCGGCGGCGCGAGCGCGGCCGAGATCGCCGAACTGATCGGAACCGTGCTGGCCGAGGCGGGCGCCGCGCCGGAGGACGTCCGCTGCGTGGCCACCGCGACCGGACGGGCCGGCACGGCCGCCGTCCGCGCGGCCGCCGGATACCTCGGATTTCCCTTCGTCGCCTACCCTGTGGACGTGTTGGCGCAGGTGGACGTGCCGCACCCGTCCGAGATCGCACGAGCCCGGACGGGCACCGCGAGCGTCGCCGAAGCCGCCGCCCTCCACGCGGCGACCACGCTGCTGGACGACGCCCTCTCCAACAACGGCCCAGCCTCGAACACGCAACCCAACGCCCAACCGGGCACGCGGTCAGGCGCTCGGCCGGACACACCACCACCGGACGCGCAGCCCGACGCTCGGCCGGACACACCGCTGGACGCGCAGCCGGACGCACGAACCAGCGCGCAGCCGGGCGCACGATCCGCCGCTCGACCGGACACGGCGCCCGGCGCTCGGCCGGTCGTGCGGTTGGTGGTGGGGAAGCGGCGGTCGGGGCGGGCGACGGCCGCGGTCGCCCGGATCGTCGTCCGGAGCGGTCCGTGACACCCTTGTGCCCGACCCGGGCGACCCGGGAACGCCCGTACGGATCCCCGGCGACAGCGAGGATCGCCGTGATCAGCCAGGAGGCGCAGTGACCGTCCGACAGCCCCACCCGATCGAGCTCCGCTCGTACGAGATCCTGCGGTCCCGGGTCGACCTGTCGCCGATGCCGCCGCTGTGGCGGGCCGTCGCCGAGCGCGTGATCCACGCCACCGCCGACCTGGAGTACGCGGTGGACATCGTGACGCGCGAGGAGCACCTCCGGCAGGGCTGGTCCGCGCTCCGGTCGGGCGCCCCGATCGTCACCGACGAGCGCATGGTCGCCGCCGGGATCACCGCCCGCGAGCCGCTCTGCCACGCGGACGACCCCGCGGCGGCGCGGATGGCGCGGGCCGCGGGCATCACCCGCTCCGCCGCCGCCGTCCGGCTGTCCTACTCGGAGGTGGGGCCCGGCGCGGTCTGGGTCGTCGGGTCCGCGCCGGAGGCGATCTCCGAGATCATCACCCGCGGGGTCCAGCCGGCGCTGGTGATCGGCATGCCGGTCGGGTTCGTCGGCGCGTCCGAGGCCAAGGAGGCGCTGCGCGCCAGCGGGCTGCCGCAGCTCAGCAACGTCTCGGAGAAGGGCGGTTCCGCGGTCGCCGCGGCGGCGGTCAACGCGCTGCTGTACTTCGACCCGGCGAACGACGACCGAGGGGGACGGGCGTGAGCGGGGCCGGACAGCGCGCGGCGATCGCCGCGGCCCTGGCGGCGGTGGCGGTCCCCGAGACCGGCGACGTCGACCTGCGGCACCACGGCGACAGCGAGGTCGGCGACGGGCTCGCCGACTTCGCCGTCAACGTCCGCGCGGGGACGCCGCCCGCCTGGCTGGCCGAGCGGCTGCGCGCGTCCCTCGGCGGCCTCGCCGCCTACCCGGACCCGCGCCCGGCCCGCCGCGCCGTCGCGCGCCGCCACGGCAGGGCGCCCGGGGAGGTGCTGCTGACCGCTGGCGCCGCCGAGGCGTTCGTGCTGCTCGCGCGGGTCCTGGAGCCGCGCCGGGCGGTCGTCGTGCACCCGCAGTTCACCGAGCCGGAGGCCGCGCTCAGGGCGGCCGGGCACGCGGTGGAGCGGGTCGTCCTCGGCAAGGACTTCACGCTCGACACCGCCGCCGTCCCCGCGGACGCCGATCTCGTCGTGATCGGCAACCCGACGAACCCCACGTCCGTCCTGCACCCGGCGGACGCGGTCGCCGCCCTCGCGCGGCCCGGCCGGACCGTCGTGGTGGACGAGGCGTTCATGGACTGCGTCCCAGGCGAGCCGGAGACGCTCGCCACCCGGCTCCCCGCCGGGATCGCCGTGATCCGCAGCCTCACCAAGACCTGGGGGCTCGCCGGGCTCCGCGCCGGCTACCTGCTCGCCGACCCCCGCCTGGTCGCGCGGCTCGCCGAAGCCCAGCCGCTCTGGGCCGTGTCCACCCCCGCCCTCGTCGCGATCGAGGCGTGCTGCGAGCCGGAGGCCGTCGCCGAGGCGGAGGCGTGGGCGGTGGAGCTCGCCGCCGAACGCGACCGGCTCGCCGCCGAGCTCGCCAACCGCGGGCTCTACGTCGTCCCGGAGGCGCGCGCTTCGTTCCTCTGCCTGCGCGTCCCGGACGCGCTCGGCATCCGGGCGCTGCTGCGCCAGCGCGGCTACGCCGTCCGCCGCGGGGACACCTTCCCCGGCCTCGGCACGGACTGGCTGCGGATCGCCGTCCGCGACCGCGCGTCCAACGACGCTCTCCTGGAGGTGCTCGGTGAGCTGGGCATCTGACGGCCCGCGGCCCCCCGCGCGCGGGCGGCGCACGACGAGGAGCACGGGCGGTGCGCCCCGCCCGGAAAGGACACCGTGAACCTGATCGAGCAGACCGTCGCCGAGATCGCGCCCCCGGACGAGGCCGCCATGCGCGACGCCCGCGACCACCAGTCCCGCCTCACCAAGCCCCCCGGCTCCCTCGGCGTCCTGGAGGAGGTGTCGGTCCGGCTCGCCGGGCTCGCCGGGCAGTGCCCGCCGCCGCTGCCCGCCCCCGCCGCCGTCGCCGTGTTCGCCGCGGACCACGGCGTCCACGCCCAGGGCGTCACCCCCTGGCCGCAGGAGGTGACCGCGCAGATGGTGGCCAACTTCCTCGCGGGCGGCGCCGTCGTCAACGCGTTCGCCGCCCAGGTCGGGGCCGAGGTCACCGTCGTCGACGTCGGCGTCGCCGCCGACCTGCCCCCCGCCCCCGGGCTGCTGCCCCGCAAGATCGCCCGCGGCACCGCGGACATGACCACCGCCCCCGCCATGACGCCGGACGAGGCCCGGCGCGCCGTCGAAGCCGGCATCGAGGTGGCCCGCGACCTCGTCTCGGCCGGGGCGCGCTGCCTGATCACCGGGGACATGGGCATCGCCAACACCACCGCGTCCGCCGCGCTGATCGCCGCCTTCACCGGCCTGCCGCCCGAGCGCGTCACCGGCCGGGGCACCGGCATCGACGACGCCACCCACGCCCGCAAGGTCGAGGTCGTCCGCACGGCCCTCGACCGGCACGGCCTCCTCGGCACCGCCCCGGACGCGGCCGCGACCGCAACCCCCGCCAGCGAGCCGGGCGCCGCGGGGTCGGGCGCCACGGAGCCGGGCGCTGCGGGGTCGGGCGCCACGGAGCCGGGCGGCGCATCTGCGGGCTCCGCGGAGGGCGCCGCCGGTGGACGTGATCCGCTGGAGGTGCTCGCGGCCGTCGGGGGGCTGGAGCACGCCGCGATCGCCGGGTTCGTCCTCGGCGCGGCGGCGCTGCGCGTCCCCGTCGTCCTGGACGGCGTGATCGCCGGATCCGCCGCGCTCGCGGCCGCGGCGCTGTGCCCGCGGGCCCTCGGCGCCTGCGTCGCCGGGCACCGCTCCGCCGAGCCCGGGCACGCGGCCGCGCTCGGCCGCCTCGGGCTGCGCCCGCTCGTGGACCTGGAGCTCCGGCTCGGCGAGGGGACGGGCGCGCTCCTGGCGTTGCCGCTGGTCCAGGGCGCGGTCCGGGTCCTGCACGAGGTCGCGACCTTCGACTCCGCCGGGGTCAGCGGCAAGGAGGCCGGGCACCGTAACGACATGATCACGGAATGAGTCACGCTCGGCTATCGACTGGGCGGAGGGCCTCTCCATGAGCTCGCCAAGCCGAGTACCTTTGTTCCACAAACACACGTGTCCGTCACCGGCGTCCGCGAGCTACCCCGAACACCAGATCGAGAGATTCACTCCGTGCCCCCGTACCTGCTAGGCCTGCGACTCGGCGGGCGACGCGTCCTCGTCGTCGGCGGGGGCCGGGTCGCCCAGCGCCGCGTGCCCGCCCTGCTCGCCGCGGGCGCCGACGTGGTCCTCGTCTCACCCGAGGTCACCGCCTCGCTGGAGGGGCTCGCCGACGCCGGGCGGCTCGTCTGGCACCGGCGGCCCTACCGGCGCGGCGACTGCGCGGGCGCCTGGCTCGTCCAGGCCGTCACCGACGACGCCAAGGTCAACGGGGACGTGGTCGCCGAGGCGGAGGCCGCGCGCATCTGGTCCGTCCGCGCCGACGACGCCGAGTCCTCCCCGGCCTGGACGCCCGCGAGCGGCCAGGCCGGCGAGACCACCGTCGGCGTGCTCACCGGCGGCGACCCCCGGCGCGCCGCGGGCATCCGCGACGCCGTCGTGGACGGGCTGCGCGACGCGACGCTGGAGTCCCGGCACTCCCGGCAGAAGCCCGCCGGCGTCGCCCTCGTCGGCGGCGGCCCCGGCGACGCCGGGCTGATCACCGTCCGCGGCCGCCAGCTCCTCGCCATGGCCGACGTCGTGGTCACCGACCGGCTCGCGCCCGCCCAGCTCCTGGACGAGCTGGCGGCCGACGTCGAGGTCATCGACGCCGCCAAGATCCCCTACGGGCGGACGGTCACCCAGGACCGCATCAACGACTATCTCGTCGAGCACGCGCGGCAGGGCAAGTTCGTCGTCCGGCTAAAGGGCGGCGACCCGTTCGTGTTCGGGCGGGGCGGCGAGGAGGCGCTGCACTGCGCCCGCCACGGCATCCCCGTCACGGTCGTCCCCGGCATCACCAGCGCGGTCGCCGTGCCGTCCGCCGCGGGCATCCCGGTGACCCACCGCGGCGTCGCGCAGGAGTTCCACGTGGTGTCCGCCCACGTGGCCCCGGACCACCCCGAATCCACCGTCGACTGGGAGGCGCTGGGCCGCGCCAACGGCACGCTCGTCCTGCTCATGGCGGTGGAGCGGATGGCCCTGATCGCGGCGGCGCTCATGCGCTATGGTCGGTCGTCTGACACGCCCGTAGCGGTGATCCAGGACGGTACCCTGCCCGGTCAGCGGGCGCTCACGGCGACGCTGGGGACGGTGGCCGACGCGATGGCCGCCGCCGGAGTCCGGCCCCCGGCGATCGTGGTCGTGGGCGACGTGGTCAACGTGGCACGAGAGATCGACATGATTCGAGCCGACATGGGACGGGATCCGTGACACCCCCGGCAGAGCAGAGCGCGGTTCACGACGAGGAGGCCGGCACCGGCCCGGGCCGCGGAACCGACGGGCCCGCCGCGCCCGCCGCGCCCGCCCAGGACACGGCGGCCGGAGGCGGCGCGGAGCCCGGAAGCGAGGCGAGGTCCGAGACGTCCGAGAAGCCCGGGAAGGACGACCCCGCCAAGGACGAGCCCGCCGAGAGCGCGCCCGCGAGGGGCCGGTCGGCCAGGGGCGGATCCAGGCGGAGCCGCGCGAGAAGGTCCGGAACCGCTAAGAGCGACCCCGCGAAGTCCGACTCGGCGACCGGCGGCTCAGCCGAGAGCACCTCCGCCAAGGAGGCCGCCGCTCAGGCGAAGACCTCGGCGGTCAAGGACGCGGAGGCGAAGGTTCCGGCGGCCGAGCACGCGCAAGCCAAGGACCCGGCGCGGCCCGACGACCCGGCGCCGAAGGACGCACCGGCCACGGACGCGACGGAAGACGCGGCCGAGAAACCCGGCACTGCCACGCCCGCAAAGGACGCGCCTGCGAAGGACGCGCCGGCAAAGGACGCGCCCGCGAAGGACGCGTCCAAGGACGTGTCGGCGCAGGCCGTGCCCGTCAAGAGCACCCCGGTGAGGGGGGCGTCCGCACGGGGCGTCCGGCCCGGCCGCACGTCCGAGACGTCCCGGCAGGGCGGCGCGACGGTGCGGCAGGCCGAGCTCGTCCAGGCGCTCACCGCCCTGCGCGAGCAGCTCGGCTCGTTCGACTTCGTCCTGGACGTGCCCGGTGTCGAGGAGGCCCGCGAGGCCCGCGACGAGCTGCGCAACCAGCTTGAGGACTACGTGCTCCCGCGCGTCCAGGCGGCGGGCACGCCCCTGCTGGTGGTCCTCGGCGGATCCACCGGCGCGGGCAAGTCCACCCTGGTCAACACGCTCGTCGGCGCCCGCGTCAGCGCCACCGGCGTGCTCCGCCCCACCACGAGCAGCCCGATCCTGGTCTGCCACCCCGACCACGCCGAGTGGTTCCTCGAAGGGCCGATGCTGCCCGGGATGGGCCGCGTCCGCGGGCCCGCGCCGGACGCCATCGCCGGCGACCAGCTGGTCATCATCACCAGCGACGCCCTCCCGCCCGGCCTCGCGCTGCTCGACAGCCCCGACTTCGACTCCGTCTTCGAGGACCACTACGAGTTCGCCACCAAGCTCATGGCGGCCGCCGACCTGTGGCTGTGCGTCACCACCGCCGCCCGGTACGCCGACGCCCAGGTGTGGCAGATGCTCCAGCGCGCCAAGGAGAACGGCGCCACCATCGGCGTCGTGCTCTCCCGCGTCCCGCAGGGCGCCGGGTCCGAGGTCGTCGAGCACTTCGGCGAGATGCTGGACGAGCACGAGGTCGGCGACGCGCGGCGCTTCACCGTCCCCGAGACGCGGATCGAGGAGAGCCGCCTCCCCGAGGAGGCCATCGAGGACATCCGCGCCTGGCTCGTCGGCGTCGCCGAGGACACCGGCGACCGCGAAGTCGTCGTCAGCGACACCCTCGCCGCCGTCCTGGACAGCTTCCGCACCCGCGTCCCCGAGATCGCCAAGCACGTGGAGGCGCAGGTCGAGCAGCGCGCCGAGCTGGCACAGCAGGTCGAGGCCGCCTACGCCACCGTCCTCGCCGAGCTCGACGAGGCCACCCGCAACGGGTCCCTGCTGCGCGGCGAGGTCCTCGCCCGCTGGCAGGACTTCGCCGGCACCGGCGACCTGCTGCGCTCGCTGCACGTCGCGCGGTCCCGCCGCGGCCGCGCCGCGAACCGGCGGCACCGCAGCCCCGCCCGGGTCCGCGCGCTCAAGGCCGCGCTGCGCAGCGGCCTCGAATCGCTGATCATGGCGTCCGCCGAGCACGGCGCCGAGCAGGTCCTCGCCCGCTGGCGCGAGCACCCCGCCGGCGGCCAGATCATGGCCGGCCCGGCGGGCGCGGTCAGCGGCGTCTCCCCGGAGCTGTCCCGCCGCGTCACCCGCGCCGTCAGCTCCTGGCAGGACCACGTGCAGGAGCTCATCCGCACCGAGGGCGTCACCAAGCGCTCGGTCGCCAAGCTCGTGTCCTTCGACACCGAGGCCGTCTCGCTCGTCCTGATGATCGGCCTGCTCGGCTACGGGACGTCCGACGTCGCCGTCGAGGGCGGCACCAGCGCCGTCCCGCAGCGGCTGCTGAAGGCCCTGTTCGGCGCCGAGTCGCTGCGCGGCATGGGCGCCAAGGCCCGCGCCGACCTGCGCAGCCGCATCGGCATGCTGTTCGACGAGGAGGCCATCCGGTTCGGCCAGGCGCTCGACGGCGCCGGCATCCCCGACGAGACCGTCCCCGTACAGCTCTACCAGGCCACCTACAACCTCGAGGTTGCCCGATGACCACCTCGGCCATCCCCGCGCCCACGGGCTCCGGCGGCGTCCCCGTCCTCGGGGCCCCCGGGCCCGCCGCGCCCGCCCCGCCCCCCGCGGCCCCCGGGCTCACCGACCGCCTCAACGGCCTCGACCGGCTCGTCCAGGCCGGCACCGGACGGCTCGACCGCGCCCTCCTCGACGACGCCGCCGCACTGCTCGACCGCGCCGGGCAGCGCCTCCGGCTGTCCGGCGAGCACACCGTCGTCACCCTCGCCGGCGGCACCGGCAGCGGCAAGTCGTCCCTGTTCAACGCCATCTGCGGCCTCGACCTGTCGCCGACCGGCGTCCGCCGCCCGATGACGTCCAAGGCGCACGCCTGCGTCTGGGGCCTGGACGGCGCCGGACCGCTCCTCGACTGGCTCGACGTCGACAAGCGGCACCGCTACGCCCGCGCCAGCGCCCTCGACCTGGAGCGTGCCGACAGCTCGCTCCAGGGCCTCGTCCTGCTCGACCTGCCCGACCACGACTCCGTCCAGGCGATGCACCGCGCCGAGGTCGACCGGTTCGTCACCATCGCCGACCTCCTCGTCTGGGTCGTCGACCCGCAGAAGTACGCGGACGCGGCCCTGCACCGCAACTACATCGTCCCGTTCGCCCGGTACGCCGGGGTCACGCTGATCGTCCTCAACCAGGTGGACCGGCTCGGCCCCGACGAGATCGGCGACTGCGTCGCCGACCTGCGCCGCCTCCTGGAGGCCGAGGGCCTCGACCGGCCGCGCATCGTCACGACCTCCGCGGTCAGCGAGGACGGCGTCCACGGGTTCCGCGAGATCCTCGTCGACACCGTCGCCGCCCGCCACGCCCGGAGCGAGCGCCTCAGCGCCGACGTCGACCGCGTCGCCGAGCGCTTCGCGGAGCAGGTCCTCGACGCCGACCCGCCCACCGCCGTCGAGGACGACCGGCGCCTCGAACTCGTCCAGGCCCTCACCGACGCCGCGGGCGCGCCCGCCGTCGCCGAGGCCATGGAGAGCGCCTACGAGCTGCGCGCCGCCGACTTCGTCGGCTGGCCCATCGCCGCGATCATCGCCCGCCTGCGCTCCGACCCCCTCCGCCGGATGCGGCTCACCGAACTGCGCGAGGAGCTCCGCAACGCCTTCACCGGCCCGATCGGCGCCCAGCAGGGCGACGTCGACAACGCCCTCCACAACGTCACCGAGGGCGTGACCGCCGAACTCCCCGCCCCCTGGGCCCGCTCCGTCCGCGCCGCCGCCCGCTCCCACGCCACCGAGATCCCCGAGGCCCTCGGCCAGTCCCTCAAGGAGGCCCTGCCCAGCTTCAACCAGGTGCCGCGCTGGTGGTGGCTGGTCAAGACCTGGCAGTACTTCCTCGTCCTCGTCGCCGTCCTCAGCGTCGTCTGGATCGGCCTCCTGGTCGCCTACGGCGTCTTCGACGCCGGCGGCGACGACCCCGGCGGCCTCATCGGCGAGGCGGGCCTCATCCCGTACGTCGCGGTCCTCGCCGTGTGCACCCTCGGCATGGGCTGGCTCACCGCGTCCGCCTGCCGCAACCTCGTGGCGCTCTCGTCCGCCAAGCACGGCGACAAGATGGAGCACCACATGCGCGAGGGCATCGAGCGCGTCGCCGACCAGAAGGTGATCGAGCCGATCGTCGCGGAACTGGCCCTCTACGCCCGCTTCCGCGAAGACGTGGCCTTGGCCCTGGGCCGCTAGGGCGCGTCTCAAGTCGACTGCCCTACAGCTCGCTACGTGAGACACGCTCTGGTACTCCAGTCGTCCTGCCGGACGATCAGTCCTGCGCCTGAGGCCAGGCGGCCAGTGCCAGTTCCGCCGTTCCGGTGAGCTCCGCGGCCGTGGCGCCGTCGCGGGCGCGCTGCGACATGCCCTGGATGACCGCGGCGAAGTACGAGGCCAGGGCGCGAGGGTCGGCGTCGGCGGAGAGCTCGCCCTGCCGCTGCGCGGTCCCCAGACGTGCCTGGAAGGCGGCCAGGTTCGCGTTCCGCAGGTCGCGAAGGAACGCCGCGACATCGGCGTCCTGGACGGTGACATTGGTGGCGGCGCTGATGGTCAGGCAGCCGGCCGGGTGCGAGGGGTCCGGGTAGACGGCGGCCGCCTCGCGAAGGATGCGCCGGAACGCGCCGCGAGCCGTCGGCTCCTCCTCCAGGGCGGTACCGATGAACGCGCCGGCAGGAGAGCGTCCGTAAGCCTGGACGACCTCTTTGAACAGGGACCTCTTGTCCCCGAACGCCGCGTACAGGCTGCCGGGCCGGATGCCCATGGCCTGGGTCAGCTCACCGATCGAGGTGGCCTCGTAGCCGTGCTCCCAGAACAGCCGGGTGGCGGCCGTCAGGGCCGTCGTCCGATCGAACGCCGGCGGCCGCCCTCGCCTCGCTCCTGATCCACTCATGCCCTCGATTCTAGAGCGACCACTCAAAAATCTGTGCTACCGTATTTTTGAGTGATCGTTCAAAAAGAAGGGAAGGCCATGGCAAGCCGAGCACTCAAGGGAAAGATCGCGCTGGTCACCGGAGGCAGCCGAGGCATCGGCCGGGCCATCGCGGAACGGCTCGCCCGTGACGGCGCCACCGTCGCCGTCGCCTACGCCCGCGACGAGACGGCGGCAAGCGAGGTGGTCGAGCGCATCCGCAAGAACGGAGGCCTCGCCTTCGCGGTGCACGCGGAACTGGGACGGCACGGCGACGCCGCGCGCCTGTGGGCCGCCTTCGACGCCGCGGGCAAGGACCACGTGCCCGACGGCAAACTCGACATCATCGTCAACAACGCCGGCATAGGACGCAGCGCGGCACTGACCTCCCTGACCGAGCAGGAGTTCGACGAGGTCTTCGCCGTCAACGTGCGCGCGCCGTTCTTCATCGTGCAACAGGGGCTGCCGCGCCTGCGTGACGGAGGGCGCATCATCAACATCTCCAGCGGCGCGGCCCGCCTGGCCATGCCGGAGATCATCGCCTACGGCGCCACCAAGGGCGCGCTGGACACCTTCACCCTCAACCTCGCCAAGGAACTGGGCCCTCGGAACATCACGGCCAACTCGGTGGCCCCCGGAATCGTCGACACCGACGTCAACGCGTCCTGGCTCCGCGGCAACCCGCAGGCCGAGGCGCACGCGGCATCCCTGGCCGCCCTCGGCCGCGTCGGGCAACCGGAAGACGTGGCCGACATCGTGGCCTTCCTCGCCTCCGACGACGCGCGCTGGGTGACCGGCCGAGTCATCGACGCGACAGGCGGCGCCGGCCTGTAAGCCGACTCGGCGGGGCGAGTTATCCACAGGTTCAGGAAAGCAGTACGCCCAGCTCGGAGCTCCGCCACCGTTGAACGCATAAGCACAAACGACGGAGGAGTCATGAACGAAGCGCACGTCACCGTCACCGGCTGGATCGCCGCCGAGCCGTACTACAGCGTCACGGCCAACGGCACCCCGTTCCTGTCCCTACGGGTCGGCTGCACGCCCCGCCGCTACGACCGCCAGACCGCCCAATGGCAGGACGGCGACACGATGTTCCTGACCGTCAACTGCTGGCGCGGCCTCGCCGACAACGTCAACGCGTCCGAGTTCCAACGCGGCCACCCGGTCCTCGTCACCGGCCGCCTCCGCGTCCGCCAGTACGAACGCGACGGCCAATGGCGCTTCTCCGCCGAGATCGAGGCGACCACCCTCGGCCACGACCTCAGCCGCGGCACCGCCGACTTCCGCCCCGTCCAGCGCGGCGGCGCCCTCACCGACGAAGACCGCCAGGAAGCCCGAGACGTCGCCGACCAGTGGGCCCTGACAGCCCCACCCGAAGAAGAACAAAAAGCCGCCTAACCCGAAACGGCAAGCGAAGGCACCAACACCAGGCAAGATCACCAAGCACCCGAGCCGGATGCCGCGAGCGATGGCGCCGAGACGCAACGTTGCAGCACAGCGACTCAAGAACACGCCAACTGCACCCACTCCGACACTGCGACAACAAACGACCCGAAAGCGACCAAAAGAGGCAGACGGTAAAGCCCGACGCAGTACTGGAGCCGGTCGGCGCTGAAGCGCAACTTGGCTAGCGAACGGGCAACTGCACGCGCGGCGTACGGCGCCGCACAAGATCCCCAAGGAGGTGGATCCGACGATACGTCAAGACGCTCGACCTCCGGACGGCCAGCCCCACGCGCAGCGTGCGCCGCGCCAACAAGCTCCCTGAGGGGACGGGCTAGGAGGTACGAAGACGCTCGACCTCCGGACGGCTCCACGCATGGCGTGCGGCGCCGCAGCAAGATCCCCGACAGTTGGGCTTGGGGGGATAGCTCAAGGCGCTCGGCCTCTGGACGGGCAGCTCCACGCGTGGCGTGCGCCGCGCCAACAAGATCCCCATGGAGGTGGGCTTGGCGGTATGAAGGCGCTCGGCCTCTGGACGGGCAGCTCCACGCGTGGCGTGCGGCGCGACGAGAAGAATCCTTAGGGGTGAGCTGGAGCGTATCTCAAGGCGCTCGACCTCCGAACGGACGGTGGTTCCACGCGTGGCGTGCGGCGCCGCAACAAGATCCCTGAGGGGCGGGCTTGGGTAGGGAGGCGCATCAACTCTGGACGGGCGGCTGCACGCGTGGCGTGCGTGCGACAACGACGTTCCCGACGGAGGCGAGCTTGGAGTATGTCGAACCGCTCGGCCCTCGATGCGCGACGCTCCCGTCCGGACGGGAAGGCGGCCAGCTGGACGTCAAGCGGCCAGCTGGGCGTCAAGCGGGCGGCTGGGCGTCAAGCGGGCGGCTGGACGTGAGGCGGGCGGGTGGACGTCAAACGGGCGGTGGACGGGAGGAGGGTAGCTGGACGTGAGGCGGGCGGGTGGACGTCAAGCGGGCGGTGGACGGGAGGCGGGTGGCTGGACGGGAGGCGGGTGGCTGGACGCGAGGTGGGTGGTGGGGGTGCCCGAAGCGTCCGAGAGGGCGGGGATACGAGAGGTGGTGGCTTGAGTTGCGTGTGTGGAGACCGGGATGTCGAAGGCGGGCGCCTCCCGCGTGCTGACAAGTGTTCGGCCTTGTCGAGGCGCTGGAGACGGCTGGCGTTGCGATCGCGTGCGAAGCCAAGTTCGAGCGAAGCGAGAACTTGATCGCGCAGTGAGCCGCCAGGCGAGCCGGAGCGATGCCAGCGATCGCCGCGCCGCCCGTTGGAGGAAGGCCCGCCAGGGCCTGACGCCAAGGGCGACGCATTGAACACAGCGATCGCCGGGACGCCCGTTGAAGGAAGGCCCGCTGGGGCCTGACGCCAGGGGCGACGCAATAAGCACAGCGATCGCCGCACTGTCCGTGGAAGGAAGGCCCACTAGCGCCTGACGTGGAGGGCACTGCGATCGGCGCAGAGGGCGCCAGCGTCTGACGCGGAGGACATTGCAATCAAACAGAGGGCGCCAGCGCCTGATGCGGAGGACACTGCGATCAGTGCAGAGGGCACTGGCGTCTGACGTGGAGGGCACTGCGATCGGCGCGGAGGGCGCCAGCGTCTGACGTGGGGGACGCTGCGATCAACACAGGGGGCGCTAGAGCTTGACGCCGAGGGCAATGCAAAAAATACAGCCTTAGATCCAGGAAACGCCGCGCATGGTGTTTCCCCCCTCGGATGCGCTGTGGTCCGCGCCGTCGCGTGCCCTGGCCAGATGCCCGAAACGGTCATCTGCATGTGCCTTACCGAAGGTACCGGTTTCCCGCCCACTCCGCACACGTTGCAACTATCGTGTTACACAACGTGATGCGTGTAAGGGGGAAGGATGACGGCAGTGCAGTCGTCCGCCGAGGATCGGGGCGGGGAGCTGGCCCGCAGGCCCCGGCGCCGCGTGCTTTCGGGGCGTCCGCGCCTCCTCGTGGTGTACGTGCCGGCGGTCGTCGCCGTCCATCTCGGGCTCACCGTCGCGGCGCTCGCCGGCACCGCCCTCCGGGTCAATGATCTACTGACTTTTGCCGCTTTGCTGGCCTGCGGGGCGGTGTGCATCGAGGCGACGCGGCGGCTCGGCATGCCTGCGGGCGTGGCGCGCGACCTGCTGTCGTCGTGGTGGCTGCCGGTCGCGCTGCTGCTGCCGCCGGTGTACGCGCTGCTGATGCCGGTGCCCTTGCAGGCGCTGCTGCAGTTCCGGGTGCGGCGCACGCTCGTCTACCGGCGGGTGCTGGTCGCCTCGGCCTACGGGATCGCCGGGGCGTGCGCGTCCGCGGTGTTCCACATGGTGGTGCCGCATCCCCTGGACGGCACCCCGCAGTGGGCCCTGCACGCATGGCCTGGGATCCCCGCGGCCGTTGCGTGCGCGGCGCTGTTCACGGTGGTCAACACGGCCCTGGTGGCGGTCGCGGCCCGGGCGGCGAACCCCGAGAGCCGCTGGCGGGAGGTCCTGTGGAACCGGGAGAGCCTGCTGCTGGACGTCGTCGACCTCTGCGTCGGCGTTCTCGTGACCGTGTCGAGCTCGCTGACGCTGGGGATGCTGCTGCTGGCCCTGCCGCCGGTGGTGCTGCTCCAGCGCAGCCTGATGCATCAGCAGCTCCAGGCCGCCGCGCGGACGGACGCGAAGACCGGGCTGCTGAACGCGGCGGCCTGGCAGCGGGAGGCCGACACCGAGCTGTCGCGGGCGCACCGGTCGGACGATCCGCTGGCGCTGCTGCTGATCGACATCGACCATTTCAAGCGGGTGAACGACACCCACGGGCATCTCGTCGGTGATCAGGTGCTGGTGGGTGTGGCGAGCACCCTGTGCCATCAGCTGCGCGACTACGACGTGGTCGGGCGGTTCGGCGGCGAGGAGTTCGTGGTGCTGCTGCCGGGCACCGACACGGTCGAGGCGTGCCGGGTCGCCGAGCGGCTCCGGGGCCGCGTCCGGAGGCTCGCGGTGCCGGCGGAGGAGGGGACGGTGACCGTCACGGTGTCGGTGGGGGTCTCGCTGTTCCGCACCCACGGGCAGGACCTCATCGAGCTGCTGACCGCCGCCGATCTGGCCCTGTACCGGGCGAAGGCGTCCGGGAGGGACCGCGTTTGCCTGCCCGCGGTGGACGGCCCGGAACCGTCCGGAAGCTGAGGCGCGGCGGGCGTGGGTTCGTGCGACCAAGCGGTGCCCGCGACCCTCTAGTCTTTAACATATGGCCGAGTACATCTACACGATGCAGCGTGTGCGCAAGGCACATGGCGACAAGGTCGTCCTGGACGACGTCACCCTGCATTTCCTTCCCGGTGCCAAGATCGGCGTTTTGGGGCCGAACGGCACCGGCAAGTCGACGCTGCTGCGCATGATGGCCGGCCTCGAGCAGCCGTCCAACGGCGACGCGCGGCTGATGCCGGGGTACACCGTGGGCATGCTCCAGCAGGAGCCCCCGCTCAACGAGGAGAAGACCGTCCTCGGGAACGTGGAGGAGGGCGTCGCCGAGACCAAGGCGATGCTCGACCGGTTCAACGAGATCGCCGAGAAGATGGCGACGGACTACTCCGACGAGCTGATGGAGGAGATGGGCAAGCTCCAGGAGCAGCTCGACCACCGCAACGCGTGGGACCTCGACAGCCAGCTCGAACAGGCGATGGACGCCCTGCGCTGCCCGCCGGCCGACGCCGACGTGACCACCCTGTCCGGTGGTGAGCGCCGCCGCGTCGCGCTGTGCAAGCTGCTGCTCGAGGCCCCCGACCTGCTGCTGCTGGACGAGCCCACCAACCACCTGGACGCCGAGAGCGTGCAGTGGCTGGAGCAGTTCCTCGCCAAGTACGAGGGCACCGTCCTGGCCGTCACCCACGACCGGTACTTCCTCGACAACGTGGCGACGTGGATCCTGGAGCTCGACCGGGGCCGCTGCCACCCCTACGAGGGCAACTACTCCACGTACCTGGAGAAGAAGGCCGAGCGGCTCAAGGTCGAGGGCAACAAGGACGCCAAGCGCAAGAAGCGCCTCCAGGAGGAACTGGAGTGGGTCCGCTCCAACCCGAAGGCGCGGCAGACCAAGAGCAAGGCCCGCCTTGAGCGCTACGAGGAGATGGCGGCCGAGGCGGCGAAGACCCGCAAGCTCGACTTCGAGGAGATCCAGATCCCGCCGGGGCCCCGCCTCGGCAACACGGTGATCGTCGCGGACGGGCTCGGCAAGGGCTTCGGCGACCGGCTCCTCATGGACGACCTGTCGTTCAACCTGCCCCCGAACGGCATCGTCGGCGTCATCGGCCCGAACGGCGTCGGCAAGACGACGCTGTTCCGGATGATCGTCGGCGAGGAGCAGCCGGACACCGGCGCCCTGCGGGTCGGCGACACCGTCAAGATCTCCTACGTCGACCAGGGCCGCGGCGGCCTCGACCCGAAGAAGACCGTCTGGCAGACCGTCTCGGACGGCCTGGACCACATCAACGTCGGCCAGGTCGAGATGCCGTCCCGCGCGTACGTGGCGGCGTTCGGGTTCAAGGGTCCGGACCAGCAGAAGCCGACCGGCGTCCTGTCGGGCGGTGAGCGCAACCGGCTGAACCTGGCGCTGACGCTCAAGCAGGGCGGCAACGTCCTCCTGCTGGACGAGCCGACCAACGACCTCGACACCGAGACGCTGTCCAGCCTGGAGAACGCCCTGCTGGAGTTCCCCGGCTGCGCCGTGATCACCTCGCACGACCGGTGGTTCCTCGACCGCATCGCCACGCACATCCTGGCGTGGGAGGAGGGCTCGAACTGGTTCTGGTTCGAGGGGAACTTCGCCGACTACGAGAAGAACAAGATCGAACGGCTCGGAGCCGACGCCGCCCGCCCGCACCGCGTGACGCACCGCAAGCTCACCCGGTGACGGGCGGTCCGTCCCGGCTACCGGGCCGGATCCAAGCGGCCTGAAGGGCCGTGCGGGCAAACGCCCCCACGGCCCTTCCGCACAAACCCTCCCTTAAAGCCCTTCATGCCCGGCCGTTAGCGCACGGCACGGTCATTCGCGGGCGGCCCTCCGTGCGCGGCCCTTCGTGCGCGGCCCTTCGTGCGCGGCCCTTCGTGCGCGGCCCTTCGTGCGCGGCCCTTCGGGGGCGACGCTGCGTGCACGGCCCCGTTGGGGGCGCTGCTACTCCCGCAGCTGGTCACGCAAGGCGCTTCGTGCGCGGCGCTGCGTGCGCGGGCGCCTCTGTTCACGCAGCCTTTCCCGAACGGCGCTGCGTGCGGGGCCGTTCGTGCGGGGCCGTTTGCGGGCGGCCCTTCGGGCGCGACGTTCGCGGACGCCTTTTCTCGCGCGGCTGTGCGCGCACGGCCCCGCGTGCGCGGTCGTTCGTGCGCGGTTGTTTGTGCGCGGTTGCTCGTAGGTGCCCCTTCTCACGTGGCGTTCGTGTGCGGTGCTCGTCGTGTGTTCCGCATGGAGGCGGGTGGCGAGGGGATGGAACGGGGCGGAAATCTTCTCCGGGTAGCATCGGGCGCACCGGCGGAATCCCCCCGTCACCCGACTCCCAGGCGAGGACATGCAGCAGACCGACCTGCCCGCGGCCGAGTACCGGCACGTCTATGAGTTCAACATCCGCTTCGGGGACATCGACTCCCAGGGCCACGTCAACAACGTCAAGTTCCTCGGTTACCTTGAGGACGCGCGGCTTGAGATGTTCCACGGCGACCCGGTGCGCAAGGGCGAGCAGCCCGTCCGCGGCATGGTGATCTCCCGGCACGAGATCGACTACCGTCTGCCGCTGTTGCCGACCGTCTACCCGATCCGGGTGGAAACGTGGGTGACCGAGGCCCGGGCCGCCTCGTTCAAGCTCGCCTACGAGGTGCGGGACGACGAGAACGTCTACGCCACGGCCACGTCGACGCTGGTGGCGTTCGATGTGGAGGCGAACCGGCTGCGCCGCTTCACGCCGGAGGAGCGGGAGTTCATCGGCCGCTATCTGGCGCCGCCGGCATGACGGCGGTCACCGGCCCCGCCCTCGACGGCGACCCGCACGATCCGCTCGTCCCGTTCGCGAGCCTTGGAACCGCGTCCGGGGCCGCCTTCGGAGCGGCCTTCGGCTCCGTTCGGACGGACGATCCCACGCCGGATGAGCCCGCGCGGACGCCATCGCGCGTCCAGCTGCGCGTCGTGCGACCGTCGGACGCCGAGGCCCTCGCCGAGCTTTACCAAGAGAACCGCGCGTACCTGCGGCCGTGGGAGCCGGAGCGCGGCGACGCGTACTTCACCGTCGAGGGGCAGCGGGAGAACATCGGAGACCTCTGCGAGGCGCACGGTGCCGGTGAGATGTGGCCGGCCGTCGTCCTGCGGGACGGTGAGATCGTCGGACGCATCACCCTGAACAACGTCCTGCGGGGGCCACTGCTGAGCTGCTTCGTCGCCTACTGGGTGGCGCGCGCGCACGCTGGGCAGGGCGTGGCGACGGAGGCCGTCCGGCAGGCGCTGGACGTGGCGTTCCGGGTGATGCGCCTGCACCGGGTGGAGGCGTTCACCCGGGTCGACAACCACGCGTCCCAGCGCGTGCTGGAGCGGAACGGCTTCATGGCCATCGGGACGGCGCGCCGCCACATCCACGTGGACGGCCGCTGGCACGACCAGCGCATCTTCGAGCGCCTGGCCCCCTGGGACGACGGCATAGCCCTCCTCCCACCCGCCTAATCCCACACACCCGCCACCCGCCTAATCCCACACACTCGACCGCCTAACCCCACACACCCGCCCGTCTAAGCCGTCATACCGGGCCGCCGAAGACGCCCCCGGCCCTCTGGGCGGCGACCTGCTCATCGCCGCGCGCGCCAAGTTGCCCGGAGGCGCCCGCCGGAGGCGCGCCATCCCTGCCGGAGGCGTACATCCTCGCCGGAGGTGCACCAATCCCCGCCGGAGGTGCACCATCCCGCTGGAGGCGCGCCATCCCCGCCGGAGGCGCGCCAGCCTTGCCGGAGGCGCGCCAGCCTTGCCGGAGGCGCACCATCCCCCCGCCGGAGGGCACCAGCCTCGCCGGAGGTGCACCATCTCCGCCGGAGGCGGATTGTTCCCGCCGGAGGTGGGGTGCCCCGCCCGGAGCTTGCCTGCTTGCTCAACGGTCCGCTGTCTGTACACGTTTGCTCGCTTGAGGCGCGCCGCCCGTCCGCGCGTCCGGCTGTGTGGGTGCGCCCGCCGCGGTCGTGTGTCTGGGGGCGGTTGCCTGGCTGGGCGTGGCCGTTCGTCTCCGGTGGGCCCCCTCGTATCAGTGCGTTCGCCCGTCTGCGTGTGGTCGGAGGGTGTTGGAGGCGGGGCGTGTTGTGGCGTGTCTGTTGTGGGGGATGACCACCGAGTCGTCACGGGTCGGTAACAAGCGCGACAGAGATCCGTTTTCGCCCTACTTCTCCCTCTAGGGTCGCGACGCGAAATGTGGAGATCCCACGTGAAAGGGGCACAATGCGGCGCGTCTCACGAGGAGCGATGGCACTGCTGATCGCCGCGGGACTGACGGGGACCGGCGCCACCGCGGCGCAGGCCGGGGTCACCGCGCGGGCGGACGACATCGCCGCCCAGCTGAAGGCGATCCCGGGCATGCAGGTGACGGAGAAGGCCTCCACGTTGCCCGGCTACCGGTGGTTCTGGCTCAGCTACCGCCAGCCGGTCGACCACACCAAGCCCAAGGGGCAGTGGTTCGAGCAGCGCATCATGCTCCAGCACAAGTCCTCCGACCGGCCGATGGTGCTCTACACCAGCGGCTACAACACGCCGGAGACGATGTTCACGTCCGAGCCGACGGCGCTGGTCGACGGCAACCAGATCTCGGTCGAGTACCGGTACTTCACCCCGTCCCGGCCGGAGCCGACGGACTGGCGCAAGGACACGATCTGGCAGGCCGCCACGGACGAGCACCGGCTGATCGGCGCGCTCAAGAAGATCTACAAGGCGAAGTGGATCTCGACGGGCGCCAGCAAGGGCGGCATGACCGCCGTCTACCACAAGCGGTTCTACCCGAACGACGTCGACGGCAGCGTCGTGTACGTGGCGCCGAACGACGTGGTGAACAACGAGGACAGCGCCTACGACAGGTTCTTCAAGACCGTCGGGACGGACCCCCAGTGCCGTGCCCATGTCAAGGCGCTGGCGCGGGAGTTCCTGAAGCGCCGTCCGGCGATGCTCACGCGGTTCAAGGCGGCCGCCGCGGAGAACGGCTGGACGTTCACCATCCTCAAGACGCCGGACCGCGCGTTCGAGAACTCGGTGATGGACTACGAGTGGGGCTTCTGGCAGTACAGCCTCCAGTCCGACTGCGCGAGCCTGCCCGCGGTGAACGCCTCGGACGACGAGATCTACGGGACGCTCGACAACATCTCCGGGCTGTCGTTCTACACCGACCAGGGCCTCGCCCCCTACATCCCGTACTACTACCAGGCGGGCACGCAGCTCGGCTGGCCCACGCCGCAGTTCACGAACCTGCGGCCGCTGCTGCGCTACGAGCGCAGCTACCAGCCGCGCACCTACGTCCCGCGCGACATCCCGATGCGGTTCGACGGCGGCAGGGCGATGCGGGACATCGACGGCTGGGTGCGCGCGCACGGCAGCCACATGCTGTTCCTGTACGGCGCGAACGACCCGTGGGGGTCGGAGCGGTTCCGGCTCGGGAAGGGCAGCCGCGACTCGGCCGTCTACACCGCGCCCGGCATGAACCACAGCGGCCGGCTGATCGCCAAGCTGCCGGACGATCAGAAGGCCAAGGCGACCGCTGACGTCCTGCGCTGGGCGAACGTCCAGCCCGGCGCGAAGTCGCTGAAGACGATGTCGGTGACCGCGGACGACCCGCTGCTGCTCCAGCGCCCGCCGCTGTAGCCGCGTCCCGGGCGGCACACGCCGAACATCACACCGTGCCGCCCGGCGGACGTGCGGAGCGCGGCCAACCCCGCCCTCTCCTCAGCGGAGTCGAGGAGAGGGCGGGCACGCCTCCGGCAGACGCGGGCCAAGGTCAGTTGGTGTGAGCAGCGGCGCGCAGGCTTGCTGGTCAGGGGGTTGTTAGCCAGGTGGCCGCGTTGCCGGGGAGTAGGTCGCCGTAGAGGGGGATGGTCGTCAGCAGCGGACGCCCGGCGGGTAGGCGTACCGGGTTGTCGCCGCAGTTGAGTGCGCAGGTGAGCGGGCCGCGCCGGAAGAACAGGGCGGTCTCGGGGGAGTCGAGCCACTCCAGGTCCTCCGGCAGGCCTTCCGCGAGCAGGCGGCGGCGCAGGGCCAGGGCCTCGCGGTAGAAGGACAGGGTCGAGGCCGGGTCGCCCTCCTGGGCCTCGACGGTCAGCGAGGCCCACTCGGCGGGCATCGGGAGCCAGGGGCGGACGCCCTTGGGGGAGAAGCCGTACGGTTCGGCCTTCCCGGACCACGGGAGCGGCACGCGGCAGCCGTCGCGGCCGATCTGGCCGCCGTCGCTGCGCTTCCAGATGGGGTCTTGGCGGGCGTCGTCCGGCAGGTCGACGACCTCCGGCAGGCCCAGTTCCTCGCCCTGGTACAGGTAGGCGGAGCCGGGCAGCGCCAGGAGCAGCAGCAGCGCCGCCCTCGCCCTGGCCAGTTCGACGCCCGGGATGCCCTCCGGCTGCTCGTAGCGGGTGAGGTGGCGGACGGAGTCGTGGCTGGACAGCACCCAGGTCGGCGCGGCGCCGGTCGGTTCGACGGCCTTGATCGCCGCCTTCGCCACGTCCTGGAACGCGGCGGCGGACCAGGGGGCGAGTTGCAGGTCGAACTGGAAGACCTGGTGGAGCTCGTCCGGACGGAGGTAGAGGGCGAGGTCCTCGGGGCCGTCCGTCCAGACCTCGCCGATCGCCATGCGCTCGCCCTCGTACCCGTTGAGGATGCGCCGCCACGCGCGGTAGATCTCGTGGACCTCGGGACGGCTGTAGATCGGGCCGTTCGCGGCGCGGCGGCTGCGTCCGGCGAGGTCGCCGAACGACTCGTCCTTGACGAGGCCGGCGGCGACGTCGATGCGGAAGCCGTCGACGCCGCGGTCGAGCCAGAAGCGGAGGATCTCCTCGAACTCGTGCCGGACCTCGGGGTTGCGCCAGTTCAGGTCGGGCTGCTCGGTCGCGTAGAGGTGCAGGTACCACTCGCCGTCGGGCAGCCGCGTCCAGGCGGGGCCGCCGAACGCCGACGGCCAGTCGTTCGGCGGGTCCTCCTCACCGGGACCCTGGCCTGGCTTGCCGGGGCGGAAGATGTAGCGGGCGCGCTCGCGGGAGCCGGACGGCGCGGCGAGCGCCTGCCGGAACCACGGGTGCCGGTCGGAGGTGTGGTTCGGGACGATGTCGACGATCACCCGGAGGCCGTGGTCGTGCGCGTCCGCGACGAGCGCGTCGAAGTCGTCCAGCGTGCCGAACCGGGGGTCGACGTCGCGGTAGTCGGCCACGTCGTAGCCGCCGTCGGCCAGCGGGGACGTGTAGAAGGGCGTGAGCCACAGCGCGT
This sequence comes from Actinomadura fibrosa, assembly GCF_900659615.1. Taxonomy (GTDB): domain Bacteria; phylum Actinomycetota; class Actinomycetes; order Streptosporangiales; family Streptosporangiaceae; genus Spirillospora; species Spirillospora fibrosa. The sequence goes on from NZ_CAACUY010000026.1 coordinate 23,219, forward strand.
CCACGCCGAGGTCGCGCAGGTGGCCGAGGCGGGAGCGGATCCCCTGGAGGTCGCCTTCACCGTCCCCGTCCGAGTCCGCGAAGCTGCGGACGTAGATCTCGTACACGACGGCGTTGCGCCACCAGGGGGTCGTCATACAGGGCGATCTACCCGCTTATGTCGGGGCGTTCACCATGCTGCGCGCGGCCATCGTGAAGTAGTCCCAGAGCATCTTCTCCAGCTGCTCGGGCAGTTCCAGCTCGTCGACGGCCACGCGCATGTGCCGCAGCCACGCCTCGCGCTCGGCCTCGCCGATGACGAACGGGACGTGCCGCATGCGCAGCCGCGGGTGCCCGCGGCGCCGGCTGTAGGTGTTCGGCCCGCCCCAGTACTGGATGAGGAAGAGCCGGAGCCGCTCCTCGGCGGGGCCGAGGTCCTCCTCCGGGTAGAGGGCGCGGAGGTCGGGATCTTCGGCGACCCCCTGGTAGAAGCGGTGGACCAGGCGGCGGAACGTCTCCTCGCCGCCGACCGCTTCGTAGAAGGTGACCTGTTCGGGTTCAGCCATAGCGTCCCCAGCCTATGTGATCAGGTGGCGGCGGGGGTGGCGACCGAGACGCCCGCCTCGTCGAACGCGCGCTTCACCCGCTCGCGGAGCTCGCGGGCGACGTCGCCCTGCTTGCCCGGGGCGGTCTTGAGGACGACGCGGATCACGATCGCGTCGCCGGCGAGCGCCTGGACGCCCCACACGGACGGCTTCTCCAGGATCAGGTCGTCCCAGTCGGGCGAGGCGGCCATCTCGTCGGCGGCGGCCTGGAGGAGGTCCTTGACCTTCTCGGTGTCCTCGTGGATGTCGACCGGGATGTCGAGGACGGCGCGGCCCCAGTTCTGCGACTCGTTGCCGACCTTCTTGATCTCGCCGTTCGGGACGTACCAGACGACGCCGTTGACGTCGCGCATCCGGGTGACCCGCAGGGTGACGGCCTCCACCGTCCCCTTGGCGCTGCCGACGTCGATGATGTCGCCGACGCCGTACTGGTCCTCCAGGAGCATGAACAGCCCGGCGAGGAAGTCCTTCACGATGTTCTGGGCGCCGAAGCCGACCGCGACGCCGATGACGCTGGCGCTGGCCAGGATGGGCGCGAGGTTGAGGCCGAGGGAGCCGAGGATGGTGAACGCGGCCGTGCCCATGATGATGATGGACGAGATCGAGCGCAGCACCGAGCCGAGCGTCTTGGCGCGCTGGGCCCGCCGCTGGTTGAGCAGCGCGGGGCTGCCGTCGAAGACGGTGCGGGAGCGCTCCTTGACCCGCTCCGACATCGTGCCCTCGGCCATCCGCAGCGTCACCCTGGTGATCGCGCGGTGCACGACGTTCTTGACGATCAGCGCGACCACGAAGGTCAAGATGATCATCAAGGCGGTGGCGATGGGCTTGTCGAGCCAGGTCGCGTAGAACGAGGTGAACCCGGTGTCGCGGGAGATGTTCCAGACGAGCCTGCACGCCGTGGTGGGCGTGTCGTCCTTGCACGCGACCTCGGGCGTGCCCTTCTCCGCCCAGGGCAGCAGTCCGAGCACGAGCGACATCGGGCAGACCCTCCCCGGCCGTTGTGGGCGTCAGGACACCTCGCCGTGGACCTGCGGCGGGTACGAGCCCGATCGTAGGGGACGGGAACGACCGGTTCGTACGCCACCGGACGAGGCGGCGCGGCCTGGCCGGGGAGGGGCTGATCAGGCGGGCGTGCCCCGCGGGGTCCGCGGCTGCCGCGCCGTTCCGGCCGCGGTCCGCGGGGCACGCCCGGTCTCAGGAGCGGCCGGCCCGCCGCCGAAGGGCGTCGCGGGCGGGGAACGCGTCCCTGCCCGGACGAGCGTCTCTACTGGGGAGCGTGTCGCGGCCTGGGCGAGCGTCCCTGCCCGGATGCGGGTCCCTGCCTGGATGCGCGTCCCGGGACGGGAGGGTGTCGCAGCCCGAGGGCGCGTCGCGGCCCTGGAGCCGTTGCAGCGGTTGCAGCACGTGCGCCAGCTTCAGGGCGGCGCCGCCGGGGTCGTCGACCCGGTGCATGAGCTCCCCCCAGGACCACCAGAAGTAGTGGTCGCGGGACTCGGGCGCCGGCGCGCACGTGACGTCCTCGGCGAGGCTCGCCGCCGCCGGGTTCACCACGCGCAGGAACGCCGGCCCGGACCGGGTCCGTACGACGCGGGCGACCAGCCCCCGCGTGTCGAGTTCGTGCTCCAGCTCCTGGAGGTAGCCGACGCGTCTGTCGCTGACCACCTGCGCACCCCCTCTGTCCTTCGTGCTCCGAGGACTGCTCGGCCGACCCCGCGGAACCGCCCGCGGTGCGCGGCCGCCCGCCGGTCGAGCCTGCTGTGATCCACTCTGCGGATTCGTTTCGTTACTCGCGGCGAGAATTGCAACTCTCACGGTCCCGGGTCAAGGGCGGCGCGGTGCGGCGGAGTACCGGATTACCCCACCTCGGAGCGAGTTTTTTCCCCGGCGGAGGAAGAATCTCTACCCTGGGGGGCGAGGACGCACCCCAGGCCCTGCTCAATTGGGTTGAACCGCTTGGCCGGCCCCGGTGACAGGGTTACGCTGCGTGCGCGAGAGATTATCTGTCGTGTCCATCCAGTTACCGGTCGCCGTGCAGGAGCGTCGCCCCTCCCCCGGGGGGAACGTCCCCGCCCAGCGGTGAGGAGGCCGGAACCCATGTCGGACCCCCCTCGGAAGGAAACGGACGTCGCTCGCCGGATCCGCGCGCACGGCCTTGCCCGAGGGCGGTGTCCCGTGGAGATCGCGCAGGACATCCACGAGCAGTGCGGCCCCCTGTTCGGGACCAGCCGCGTCAAGGCGCACCGGCTGGCCCACGGCGTCGCCCTGTCCGACATCGTGGCGCAGGTCCGGGCGCTGTACGAGATCGACGGCAAGCCGCCGCCCCGGCTCGGGGAGACGCTGCTGTCGGCTTACGAGAGCGGGTACAAGAGGCCCGGTCCCGAGTACCTGCACTATCTCTGCGCCGTGTACCGGGTCGAGCCCGACGTCCTGGGGTTCCGCAGCCCCTGCATCTGCGGACGCGGCCACGCGGTCCGTGTGAGCGCCGCCCCCGTCCCGCAGCCGCGGGCACCGGAGCGTCCGCACGTCCGCGAACCGGACGCCCCGCTCGTCGGGGCGATCATCACCAGGGCCGAGGAGCGGCCCTGGGTCACCGTCAACGACCAACGGGGCCTCGACCGCGCCGACGGCCCCCTGTCCATTGATGTGGGAGAGGAGGACATCGTGCTTCGTAGGACCCTTCTGCAACTTCTGGCCGGAGCGGGCGTGGCGCTCGACGGTCAGTTCCTGGGGGCGGTCGACAACCTCAGGCGCAAGATGGACGACACGCTCGTCGGCGCCACCGTCTCGCCGACCATGCTCGACCAGTGGGAGGAGACCACCTACGGCTACGGCCAGCAGTACCAGGCCACGCCGTCCCTGCGCATGCTGTGCGACGTGCTGCTGGACTTCAGCGAGGTACGGCGGATGTGCGACAAGCGCCAGCCGGTCGAGCTCCAGGAGCGGCTGTGCCGGATCGCCGCGCAGCTGTCCGGGCTGTCCGGCCTGATCATGATCAATCTGGGCGACCACCGGCTCGCCCGCTCGTTCTTCCGCACCGCGCGGACCGCCGCCGACGAGACCGGCGACCGGCAGCTGCGCGCCTGGGTGACCGTCCGCGAGTCGCTCGTGCCGATGTACTACGGCGACCCGCGCGAGGCGCTCCACCTGGCCCGCAAGGCGCAGGACCTCGCGGGCCGCACCCCCGGCGTGGCGGCGGCGATGGCGCCCGCCGTGGAGGCCCGCGCCCTCGGGATGCTGGCCATGCGCGGACGCGGCGACGCCGCGCCCAGCGCCCGGCGCGCCCTGGTGCGGGGCCGTTCGGTGTTCGACCAGCTCTCCAAGGCCGACACCAGCGACCTCGTCTTCGGCTTCACCGACCGCCAGATGGCGTTCTACGAGGGCGACACCTTCACGAACCTCGGCGACCACAAGCACGGCGACGAGGTGCTGAGCCACGCGCTGACCCTGTACGCGCCCACCGACCGGGTCGACCTCACCCTCGTGCGCCTCGACCGGGCGATGTGCAAGCTGCACGCTGGGCATCCCGACGCCGCGCTGTCCGCCGGGCAGGAGGCCATCCTCGACCTGCCGCCCGACCACCGCTCCGACATCCTCGTCCACCGGGCCCGCCAGATCGGCGCGGCCGTGTCGGCCAGGCACGGCGACATCCCGAGGCTGAAGGAGTTCAACGAGGCGCTCGCGGGCCCCTGGGTCACCAGCCCCACCGCCGAGCAGCCCGGTCCCCCGTCCGAGCAGGTCTGAGCGGCCATGGGCATGCCCGACGGCGCCCACGGACGGGACCACCGGCCGCCCGCGGGCGGCCCCGGCGGCGCCCGGCACGGGAAGGACCGCGCGGTGAACGGCGCGGGGGCCCGCACGCTGGTGCGGCTCCAGAACGAGCCGCCCGTCTGGGGTTTCGGCGACCTCCGGCTCCGCCGCTACCGCACCAGCGACCACGCCACCGTCCTCGCTCTGCACAGGGAAGGGCTGGCCCAGGTGGGCCTGCGGCCGGGCGACGGCGTCTACTACGACCACGACTTCTTCCGGATGGAGGACATCTATCTCCGCAACGACGGCGAGTTCCTCGTCGGCGAGTCCGGCGGGCGGATCGTCGCGATGGGCGGCCTCCGCCGCGCCGACCTCGTCCCCGGCGGCAGCGCCCGCGCGTTCGGCGGGTACGCGCCCGGCGCGCCCGTGCTCGACGCCGTCGAGATGGTGCGCCTGCGCGTCCTGCCCGCCGTGCAGCGCCGCGGCTACGGCGCCGCCGTGGTCGCCGCCCTGGAGCAGCGCGCCGCCGAGTACGGCTACCGGATCCTGCGCGCCGACACCACCGAGCTCCAGAAGCCGGCGCTCGCGCTCTACCGCAGGTTCGGCTGGACGGAGACGCGCCGCGAGGTGATCGGCGGCATCGTGAACATCTACCTGGAGAAGCCCCTCCGCTAGGACGTGTCCCACGGGCTTCCCGCCGTGAGCGGTGCCCGGGCCCGGCGCCCGGCACCGCGGCAGGCGGGGACACGCCTTGAGACCCTGGGCCGCGGGCGGCCTCGCGTCAGCGGCGCGGCGCAACGCGACCCCCGCGGCCCGGGCTGCTCGACGCGCCCAGCAAGCCGCCCCCCGTACTTGAGCGCGCCCCGGACGCAGGCGGCCGGACGCACGCGGGCCGGGTCACGTGGAAGGCCGCAGGCCGGGTGCCGCGGGTGTGCGCGGGGCGGGTCGTGTGGGTGTGCGCGGGGCGGGTCGTGTGGGCGGGTGTGGAGCGGTGGGCTAGGGGTGTTTTGCTGGGGGTTGTCGGGTGCCGGCTACCAGTTGCATTAGCGGGTAGCGGTGTTGGCGGACGGCGGTGAGGCCGCGGCTTGTGAGGGCGTTGGTGACCTCTCGGTCGCCGAACACGGTGAAGCCCGCGGCGCGTCGCAGGACCTCGCCGGTGAGGCGGGAGACTGGCAGCGCGACGGGACGCCGCGAGGTCAGGATGATCAGACGTCCGCCGGGACGGAGCACGCGAACCATGCCGTCCAGCGCGCCCCAGGGGTCGTCGAACATGTACAGCGCGCCGAAGCAGCAGACGGCGTCGAACGTCCCGTCCCGGAACGGCAGGTCGACGGCGTTGCCCCGGACGTAGCAGACCTCTCCGTCGCCGGAGCCGTTCCGGGCGGCGACGGCGCGGGCCAGCATGGTCTCCGAGGCGTCGAGGCCGACGACGAGACCGCCTTCCCCGACCCCCGCCGCGAGGGCGCGGGTCACGTTCCCCGGGCCGCACGCCACGTCCAGGACGGTCGCGGACGGCTTGGCGGTGTCGGCCGGCTGCGCCAGCCCGAGCCAGTCCCGGGCCGTCGCCTGCTCGGCGGCCGTGTCCGGGCCGAGCGGCCAGCCCTTCGCGAGGTTGAACCCGACGGGCCGCCACACGCGCTCGTAGATCCGCGGCAGGAACGTCGACCGCATCATCGACTGCGCGAGCGAGGGCGGCGGCTCGGCGGCGGGGCCGAGCAGGTCCAGGTAACCGGCGGACGCGTCGGGGCTCGCGGGCGGCTCCTTGAGCAGGCCGATGGTCCGGTCCAGAGCGGACACCCGCACTCTCGAAGGGCTCATCCGGCAATTAGAACACGCGTCAATTCCGGCCCGGCAGCCGCACCCGCCGCCTGCCGCGCGTCAGTCCTCTCCGGACAGGTCGAGGCCGGTCTGGGCGGCCATGAAGGACAGCGTGTCGGCCATGAGCGCGACGGAGCGGCTCACCGAGCGGGCGGCGTGGCCCACGTCGGCCTCGTTGCGCAGCAGGACCGGGTTGTCCGAGGTCGTCGCGTGCTGGAGCGCGGCGCAGAGCTTGCGGGCGTGCAGGGGATCGACCCGGGTGTCGCTGCCGAACGTCGTGAACAGGACGGCCGGGTAGGCGGTGCCGGGGCGGACGCGGTGGTAGGGGGAGTAGCCGAGCAGCCAGCCGAACTCCTCGGGGTCGTCCGCCGTGCCGTACTCGTCGTTCCAGGTCTGCCCCAGCCCGAACCTCTCGTACCGGACCATGTCGAGCAGCGGCGCGGAGCAGACGACCGCGCGGTACAGCTCGGGGCGCTGGGTGAGGGCGGCGCCGACCAGCAGCCCGCCGTTCGAGCCGCCGGAGATCGCCAGCTGGGACGGGGTGGTCAGGCCGTCGGCGACGAGCTTCTCGGCGGCGGCGTGGAAGTCGTCGAACACGTTCTGCTTGTGCTCCCGCATCCCCGCGCGGTGCCACTCCTCGCCCTCCTCCGACCCGCCGCGCAGGTTCGCGACGGCGTACACGCCGCCCGCCTCCACCCAGGCCAGGATGCTCGCCGAGTACGCGGGCGTCAGCGCGATGTTGAAGCCGCCGTAGCCGTAGAGGATCGCCGGGCGCGGGCCGGAGAGCCCGGGACGGGACGCGACCAGCATCCGGACCTCGGTGCCGTCCGCCGAGGCGAAGGCCACCTGGCGGGTCTCGATCTCGGGGACCTCCACGGCGCCCGGCGCGGACGCCCACAGCGTCGTCTCGCCGGTGCGCGCGTCGTAGCGGAGGACCGACGACGGCGTGACGTTGTCGGTGTAGCCGAACCACGCCTCGTGGCCGCCCTCGGGCCGCTCGATGATCCCGCCGATCGAGCCGAGGCCGGGCGTCGGGACGGTGCCGAGCCGCTCGCCGGTGCCGAGGTCGTGCACGGTGATCTCGCTGATCGCGTGCCGGGTCCATCCGGCCAGGAGGACGGGCCGGTCGAGGCCGTCGAGGATCGCGAAGTCGGTCAGGACGGCCTCGGGGTCCTCGGGAACGAGGTCGCGCCACGTCTCGTACGACGGGTCGGACGGGTCGGCGACGCACAGCCGCGACCGGGGCGCGTCCCGGTCGGTGAAGATGTAGGCGCGCCCGTCGCGGCCGACGTGCAGGCCCGTCCCGGCGTCCACGCCTTCCTGGACGGGACGCATCTCGGGCTTCTCGGGCGGCGAGGCGGACAGGTCGGCGATCCACAGGTCGTTGCGCGGCGCCGTGCCCTGGGACGAGGAGATCGTGAGCCAGCGGCCGTCGCGGCTGACCCCGACGCCGTAGTAGTTGGTCTTGTCCCGGCCCGCCCCGAAGATGAGGACGTCGTCGCTGTCGGGCTCGGTGCCGAGCCGGTGCAGGTAGACGCGGCGGTGGTACTGCTCCTCGCCCTGCGGGACGTCCCGGGCGTGCAGCCGGCGGGCGTAGTAGAACGCCTCGCCGCCGGGCAGCCACGCGACGGACGACTCGCGGACCCGGTCGATCGGGCCCTCGACCAGCTCGCCCGTCGCGACGTCCAGCACGTAGAGGAGCGACTCCTCGTCGCCTCCGGTCGACACCTTGTAGGCGAGGAGGCGGCCCTCCTTGTCGGGCTGCCAGCCGTCCAGGGTGGTGGTGCCGTCGGGGTCGAGGGCCATGGGGTCGATGAGCACCCGCTCGGTGCCGTCCGGGTCGACGGTGTAGAGGACGGGGTGCTCCTGCTCGGCCGTCCGCCGCGTGAAGAAGCGCCGCTCGCCGCGCCAGACGGGGGAGCCGACGCTGCCCGCGCCGAGCAGCTCGCCGAGCCGCCGCCGCAGCCGGTCGCGCCCGGGCAGCGCGTCCAGGATCGTGTGGAACAGCTCGTCCTGTCCGGCGAGCCACTCCTTGGTCTCGGCGCTGTCGGGGTCCTCCAGCCAGCGGTACGGGTCGGCGACCCGGTGCCCGTGGATCTCCTCGACGATGTCCTGGCGCGGCGCGGGCGGGTACGGCATTCCGGTCATGCTGTGAACTGTATTGGGCTCCGGGGATGGTCCGCTCCGGCCGCCAGGGAGGCCCTCCGACCCGCTCCGGCAGGTACCGGGCGTGTTGTTCGCGTTCGATCAGGCGTCCGGATGGGGATTATTGGGGTAGCGAACGGGCTCCTCAGAGGCCACACTGATTTCGGGTCGGTTCGCCCCTGAGGAGGACCTCATGGCGGGTGCGCAGGTGCCGGAGACAATAATCGGGCCTCGGTGGGAGGCGCGCTCAGCCGCGTCCGCCGAGGCCAACGGACGACGGTGCCCGGCGGAGGCCGTCTGATGCGACAGGTCCTCCTCCTCAACGCGACCTACGAACCGCTCACCACGCTGCCGCTGCGGCGGGCCGTCTGCCTCGTGCTCCGGGACAAGGCGGAGATCGTCCACCACGACACCTCCGGCGCGGTGCTGCACTCGGCGACGATGGCGATCGAGGTGCCGTCGGTGATCCGGCTCCGCCGCTACGTGCGGATCCCGTACCGCACGCGGGTGCCGCTGACCCGCGCCGCGCTGATGCGCCGCGACAGCTTCCGCTGCGTCTACTGCGGCCGCCGCGCCGAGACGATCGACCACGTCCATCCGCGCAGCCGCGGCGGCAAGCACGTCTGGGAGAACTGCGTCGCGTCCTGCATGACGTGCAACCACCGCAAGGCCGACCGGCTGCTGGAGGAGCTGGGCTGGACGCTCAGCATCACGCCCGGCGTGCCCCGCGGCGCGCACTGGCGGCTCATCGGCATCGTCCACGACGGCGACCCGCAGTGGGCCGCGTACGTCTCGGAACCGGCCGCCTGAGCCGTATCCTGGAGGCGTGCCACGCTATGACTACCGCTGCCGCGCCTGCGGGTCGACGTTCGAGGTCTCCCGCCCGATGATCAACGCCTCGGATCCGGCGCCGTGCCCGGACGGGCACGCCGACACGGTCAAGCTGCTGTCCACGGTCGCCGTCACCGGCACGTCCCGCGGTGGCGCCCCCGCGTCCCCGCCGCCGTCCGCCGGAGGCGGCTGCTGCGGCGGAGGCTGCTGCTCCTGACGCCTCAGGCGTTCTGGGCTTCGCGCATCGCTTTCGCGGTCGCGGTGGGGTCGTAGCCGTCCGGGACGCCTCGGAGGAGGACCGTGGTGCCCTCGATGTGGTCGGTCCGCATGGGCAGGATCTCCTGGTAGGCGTCCGACGCGTACCAGGCGCGGGCCTGCTCCATGTCGGGGAACTCGATGAGGACGTAGGCGCCCTCGAAGGGGCCTTCGAGCACCTCGGCCTGCGTGTTGTGGACGAGGAACCGGCCGCCGAACGGGTCCATGGTGTCCTGGATCCGCTCGATGTAGGTGAAGACGTCGTCGTGGAGCGGCGGCTGCGGGCGCATGTAGGCCAGGGCGTAGGCGGTCATTCGAGCCTCCTCGGGGAGTGGTGGCCGGGCCCGTCCGGATCGGCCGGGCCCGGCTTGACGTCACTCACTCTGCCCGAGGGAGGGAACGGTGGCGATTACGTCGGAGGTAGCGCGCGGTCAGCGTTCGAGCTGGCTCACGTCGCGGGCGGCGCCGGTGGACGCGGACGTCGCCATGGCGGCGTAGGCGCGGAGCGCGGCGCTGACGGGGCGGTGCCGGTCGCGGGGGCGGTAGCCGCCGAGGTCGGCGAGCAGCTTCTCGCGGCGGATCTCCAGCTCGTCGGCCGGGACGTCCAGCTCCAGGACCCGGTTCGGGATGTCGATCACGATGCGGTCGCCGTCCTCGACGAGGGCGATGATGCCGCCGCCCGCGGCCTCGGGGGAGGCGTGGCCGATGGACAGGCCGCTCGTGCCGCCGGAGAAGCGGCCGTCGGTGATGAGCGCGCAGGCCTTGCCGAGCCCGCGGCCCTTGAGGAAGCTCGTCGGGTAGAGCATCTCCTGCATGCCGGGGCCGCCCTTGGGGCCCTCGTAGCGGATCACGACGACGTCGCCCGCCTTGATCCTGCCGCTGAGGATGCCCTCGACGGCGTCGTCCTGGCTCTCGAAGACGACGGCGGGGCCGGTGAAGGTCCACAGCTCCTCGTCGACGCCGGCGGTCTTGACGATCGCGCCGTCGGGGGCGATGTTGCCGCGCAGGACGGCGAGGCCGCCGTCGGCGGTGTAGGCGTGCTCCACGTCACGGATGCAGCCCTCGGCGCGGTCGAGGTCGAGCTCCTCCCAGCGGGCGCTCTGGCTGAACGCCGACGTGGTGCGGACGCCGCCGGGCGCGGCGTGGAACAGCTCCACCGCCTCGGGGAGGACGTCGGGGGAGCGGACGTCCCACTTGGCGAGGTGCTCCTCCAGGGACGCGGAGTGGACCGAGTGGACGGTCCGCTTCAGCAGTCCCGCGCGGTCGAGCTCGCCGAGCAGGGCGGGGATGCCGCCCGCGCGGTGGCAGTCCTCGACGTGGTACTTGCCGGTGGCCGGGGCGAGCTTGCAGATGCAGGGGACGCGGCGGGACAGCTCGTCGATCTCCTTGAGCCCGAAGTCCACGCCGGCCTCGTGCGCGGCGGCCAGCAGGTGCAGGATCGTGTTGGTGGAGCCGCCCATGGCCACGTCCAGGACCATGGCGTTCTCGAACGCGTCGGCGGTGGCGATGCTGAGCGGCAGCACGGACGCGTCGTCGCCGTCGTAGTAGCGGTGGGCGATGTCGACCACGGCGCGGCCGGCGTCCTCGTAGAGGCGGCGGCGGGCGGTGTGGGTGGCGAGGACGGTGCCGTTGCCGGGCAGGGCCAGGCCGATCGCCTCGGTGAGGCAGTTCATGGAGTTGGCGGTGAACATGCCCGAGCAGGACCCGCAGGTCGGGCAGGCGCTCTCCTCCATCTCCAGGAGCTTGTCCTCGGCGACCGAGTCGTCCGCGGAGGCGATGATCGGGTCGATGAGGTCGAGCTTGTTGCCGCCCATGACGCCCTCTACCGGCTTGCCGGCCTCCATCGGGCCGCCGGAGACGAACACGGTCGGGATGTTGAGGCGCAGCGCGGCCAGCAGCATGCCCGGGGTGATCTTGTCGCAGTTGGAGACGCAGACGAGGGCGTCGGCGCAGTGCGCGTTGACCATGTACTCGATCGCGTCGGCGATCACCTCGCGGGACGGCAGCGAGTAGAGCATGCCGTCGTGGCCCATCGCGATGCCGTCGTCCACGGCGATCGTGTTGAACTCGCGGGGGACGCCGCCGGCCTCGCGGACGGCGCCGGCCACGACCTTGCCGACCTGGTCCAGGTGGACGTGGCCGGGCACGAACTGGGTGAAGCTGTTGGCCACGGCCACGATGGGCTTCCCGAAGTCCTCGCGTTCGACGCCGCTGGCCCGCATGAGGGCGCGGGCGCCCGCCATGTTCCTGCCGTGGGTGACCGTGCGTGACCTGAGGGCGGGCATCTCGGAACCTCTCTGACCTGTGGCGTGCCGTGACTTCCGATCGTACGACCGCGCCGGCGCCGGTCGGGCGGGGAGCGGGGTGCGGCGATCGGGCCGCGCGACGGGAACGGGGCAGCGGCGGTTCGCGGCGCTGCGGCCGGCTCAGCGGAGATCGTGCGGGGTCGGCCCTGTCGTTCGATGCTACCCAACGGCGCCGGATGCTCGGGCGGCGCGACCGCGGGGAGGGGTGATCGCGGGAACGCGTGATCACGGAAGAGCGGAGGCGGCACCTGCGCCGCGGGGGCGGCGAGGTGCCCCTCCGAATGCCGGGCGCCCGCGGGGCCCGGTGGTCCGGGGCTCGTCGTCGAGCCGTGCCGGGCGGCCCGGGGCCGCCCGCGTGCGCTCAGTCGGGGTACTTCGGCGGCAGCGCCTTCTCGGCCGCCTGGAAGATCCGCTCGACGTCGGCGTCGGTGAGGATCTTCGGCCGGCGGCGCAGGTAGGCGCGCGCGCGGTTGCCGGCGTAGACGTCCACGTCCCTGACCCGCATGACCTTCCACGGGATGGACGGGCCGTAGATGGCCACGGAGGGCTGCACCGGCACCTCGAAGCCGACCGCGCCGCCGATGATCCGGCTGGCCTGCTCGGCCTCCCAGCGCGCCTCGTCCAGCCGGTCCTTGCGGTTGAAGGGGCCGTGGAAGAGCTTCAGGTGCGACATCGTGCGCACCGGCAGCCGCTTGTCCCAGTTCTCGGAGTCGATCGCGTAGACGCCGCTCGGCCCGATCACGAGGTGGTCGATCTGGCCGTCGCTGACGCCCTCGTCGTCGCGCGGGACGGCCCGCGCGTGCAGCACGAGGTAGCCGTTGCGCTGGAGGGACTTCAGCTGCTTCTCGGTGCGGCGCTCGGCGGCCGACGACTTCTGCCAGGCCGAGACGCTGGACTGCGTGCGGGCCCGGCGGACGGTGTCGACGATCACCACCAGGACCGCGGCGGTGAGGCCGAGCCGCACGCCGACGACCAGGGTGCAGGCCAGGCCGACGACGATCGCCGTGCCGATCCGCCACATCCACCGGCGGATCTGGGGGTCGCTCAGCAGCGCCCCGCCGGTTCGCTCCTCGGCCGCCTCCTTCACCGGCGTGCCGTACGGACGGTCACGCGACTCCTCCGTCTCGTCCCCCGGGTGGTCTCGCGATTCCTGCCCTTTGCCCCGCTCCATGATCGCCATGAGTGACGCTCCGTATTCCTTTCCCATCGGGGGCATGATCCTCCGTGCGCAGAGTAATCATTCCTACGGTTGGCGACTAGTCATGCCGGGTTAATACTTTTGTCGCCGGGCGCGCGTGATTCACCGCCGCGGCAGGCGGGTAGATTATGTGCCGCTCTATCATCTTTGATGCTTGTGCGTCCGGCGTCTACCGTTCCGCCTTGTGACTCATACCCACGACCTGAGCGTCATGCAACTCGCCGGGGCGATCCGGGCGCGCGAGCTGTCGCCCGTCGAGATCGCCGACCACTACCTCGACCGCATCGAGCGCCTGGACCCGCAGGTCGGCGCCTACGTGACCGTGACCCCCGAGCGGGCCCGCGCGGAGGCCAAGCTCGCCGAGCGCGCCGTCCTGGACGCGGTGGACCCCGCTGACCTGCCGCCCCTGCACGGCGTGCCGGTTCCGGTCAAGGACCTGAACATGGTGAACGGCGTCAGGATGACTTTCGGCTCGGACGTCTTCGCCGATCTGACGGGCTTCGCGGACGATAACGTCGTGTCCCTGTTGGGGCAAGCGGGTTCTGTCCTCCTCGGTAAGACCGCGACCCCCGAATTCGGACTTCCCTGTTACACCGAAAGTGCCGTCGCGCCGCCCGCCCGCACCCCGTGGGACCTGACGCGGTCGGCGGGCGGCTCCAGCGGCGGCGCCGCCGCGGCGGTGGCGGCGGGGCTCGCGCCGGCCGCCCAGGGCAGCGACGGCGGCGGGTCGATCCGCATCCCGAGCAGCGTCTGCGGCCTCTTCGGGATCAAGCCCACGCGCGGCCGGATCTCGCAGGGGCCGATCATCCCCGACCTGTTCGGGCTGTCCACCAACGGCCCCATCGCGCGGACCGTCCGCGACGCCGCGCTCCTGCTGGACGTGATGGCGGGCCCGATGCCCGGCGACCTCTACGCGGCGCCGCCCGTGGCGGGAACGTTCCTGTCGTTCGCCGACCGGCCGCCGGGGCGGCTGCGGATCGCGCGGAACCGGCAGCCCGCCGTCCCGGGCGCGGAGGTGCACCCGGACTGCGTCGCGGCCTACGAGGACGCGTCCGCGCTGCTGGAGGAGCTCGGCCACGAGGTCGTGGACCTGCCGCCGGTCTTCGGTCCGGAGCTCGTCCCGCACTTCGAGCTGCTGTGGGGCGTCATGGCCACGCTCACGCCCGTCGCGGAGGACCAGGAGCACCGCCTCCAGCCGCTGACCCGCTGGCTGCGGGAGCGGGGGCGGGCCACCTCGGCGCCCGCCCTGTTCGAGGCGCACGCCCAGTTGCAGGCGGCGATGCGGGCGGCGTTCCCGGTGATGGACGCGTTCGACGCGATCCTGCATCCCACGCTGGCGCGGCCGCCGGTGCCCGTCGGGTACTTCCACGACCAGGAGCCCGCGGAGAACTTCGAGCGGCAGAAGCACTTCACGCCGTTCTGCGCGGCCTACAACATCTCCGGGCAGCCCGCGGTGAACGTCCCGCTGCACTGGAACGCCGAGGGGCTGCCGATCGGGGTCATGCTCGCGGGCCGGCTCGGCGGGGAGGGCACGCTCATCTCCCTCGCGGCGCAACTGGAGGAGGCCCGCCCCTGGACCGACCGGAAGCCGCCCGTCTGGGACGCGTGACGCCGCCCGCCGGGGGCATGTGTGCAGCGTGGCTGAGGACGAACTGATCAGGCTGGCCGAGCGGTACCAGGTGGCGACGCACTACACCGACTGGCGGGGGAAGGAGGCGAAGGTCTCGCGCGACACGCTCGTGGCGGTCCTCGCGGCGCTCGGCGTCGACGCGGACTCCCCGCCGGAGGCCCCCGACCCGGGACGGCGCGGACCGGCGGGCGGGCACTCCCCGGCACTGCTGCCCCCGGCCGTCCTCCTGCGCCGGGGCGCGGAGCGGGAGCTCGTGCGGGCGCGGCCAGGCGAGACGCCCGAGCTCAGCGTGGAGCTGGACTCCGGCGAGCTGGTCCCGGTCCGCGGCGGGTCCGCCCGGATGACGCGGGACGTCCCGCTGGGCTGGCACCGCCTGCACGCCCGCCTCGGCGACCGGCACGAGACCGCGCCACTGCTGGTCGCGCCGGAGCGGCTGCGGCGGCCGCCGCGGATGTGGGGGCTCACCGCCCAGCTCTACTCGGTGCGCTCCGGCGCGTCCTGGGGGATGGGCGACCTCGGCGACCTCGCGCGCCTGGCGGCCTGGAGCGGCCGCGAGCTCGGCGCCGGGTTCCTCGTCGTCAACCCGCTGCACGCGACGGAGCCCGTCCCGCCGGTGGGGCCGTCGCCGTACTCGCCGATGAGCCGCCGCTTCGCCGCGCCGATCTACCTGCGCGTCGAGGACCTCCCCGAGTACGCGGCGCTGCCCGCGGACGACCGGGAGCGGCTCGCCGCCCTCGCGGCCCCGCTGCGGGCGTCCGACGGCCCGATCGACCGGGACGCCGTGTGGGCCGCCAAGCTGGAGGCCCTGGAGCTGATGTACCGGCTGCCCCGGGACGCCGCGGAGCAGCGGCGCTTCGAGGAGTTCCGGCGGCGCGAGGGCGACCCGCTGAAGGCGTTCGCGACCTGGTGCGCGCTCAGCGAGGTCCACGGCACCGACTGGCGGCGCTGGCCCGCCGAGCTCCGCGACGCCGGGGGCCGCGCCGTGGCGGAGGCCGCCGCGCGGCACGCCGACCGGGTCGGCTTCCACACCTGGCTCCAGTGGCGCCTCGACGGCCAGCTCGGGGACGCGCAGCGGGCGGCCAGGGAGGCGGGGATGCCGGTCGGCGTCGTCCACGACCTCGCGGTCGGCGTCGCGCACGGCAGCGCGGACGCCTGGATCTACCGGGACCTGTTCGCGCAGGGCATGAGCGTCGGGGCGCCACCGGACGAGTTCAACCAGCGCGGCCAGGACTGGGGGCAGCCGCCGTGGCATCCGCGCCGCCTCGCCGGGGCCGCCTACCTGCCGTTCCGGGAGATGCTGGCCGCCGCGTTCCGGCACGGCGGCGGGCTGCGGCTCGACCACGCCATGCAGGTGTCGCGGCTCTGGTGGGTGCCGGAGGGCGGGTCCCCGGCGGACGGCACCTACGTCCGCTACGACCGCGACGCCCTGCTGTGCTGCCTGACCTGGGAGGCCGAGCGGGCGGGCGCCGTGGTCGTCGGCGAGGACCTCGGCACCGTCGAGCCCGGGGTCCGCGACGACCTCGCCGACCGGGGCGTGCTCGGCACGTCGCTGCTGTGGTTCGAGCGGGGCGACACGGGCCTGCCGAAGCCGCCGCAGGCGTGGCGGGAGCTGTCGCTCGCCACGGTCGGCACGCACGACATGCCGCCGATCACCGGGTTCCTGCACGGCGACCACATCGCGCTCCGCGACCGGCTCGGCCTGCTGACCCGCCCGCTCGCCGAGGAGGTCGCCGACCACCGCCGCCAGCTCGCCGACTGGCTCGCCGTCCTGCACGCCGAGGACCTGCTCGCCGTGCCGCCCGAGGACGTCCTCGACGCCCTCGCGGACGGCTCGTCCGCCTACGACGAGCAGGTGGTCGCCGCCCTGCACGCCTTCCTCGGCCGCACCCCGGCCCGGCTCATCGGCGTCTCGCTCGCGGACGCCGTGGGGGAGCGCCGCACCCAGAACCAGCCGGGCACCACCGACGAGTACCCCAACTGGCGGGTTCCCCTCGCGGACGCCGAGGGACGTCCCGTCCTGCTGGAGGACCTGCCGACGGACCCGCACGTCCAGGCGACGCTGAAGAACCTCCCGGTCGGCTGACCACGGGGTGCCGACGCGGGGCGGTACCAAGCCGATCACGCGCCGCCGACGCGGGCCGTCACTCGGCTGAGCGTGCCGCCGACGCGGGGCGGCGCTCAGCCGAGTGCGGCCTCGATGCGGATCGTCACGTCGTGCAGCAGCGTGTCGGGGACGATCGGCGCCGTCGCGATCGCCGAGAACAGGGCGGGCAGGCCGGGCAGGGGGTAGGGGTCGGCGTCGGCGCCCTCCAGGGCGCGGCGGCCGAGGGGCTGGTGCAGCAGCGACTTCCGCGCGCGCGTCCACGCGGTCTGCACCTCCTCCGGCGACGGCACCCCGAACCCGTGCCCGACCGGGGCGGCGTGCCGCAGCCTGACCAGGGCGCTGTCGGTGAACTCGGCGGCCAGCTTGCACCGCTCGGTGAGGCCGGCGCGGACGGGCGCGTCCAGCCGCGTCATCACCGAGCACGGCGTGCGGCAGCGGGCCGCGCAGTCGCCGAGCGCGGCGGCGACCTGGCTGTGCTGGCGGTCCAGGTAGGCGCGCCAGCCGGGCGGAGGCTCCTTGGAGACGCGCAGCGTCCGCTCGCACGCGGACCGTTCCGGCCGGGTGTGGTCGCAGGTCCGCGGCGCGCCGGGCTGGACGGGCACGCCGAACCGGCTGCCCGCGCCGTTCACCGCCGCGCCGATCAGCGCCGGGTCGCCCGCGTGGCCGAGGACGGGCTCCCACGCCAGCAGCGCCAGGTACTCGCCGGCGATGTGCACCGCCGCGACGAGCGCCGCCATGTCGCGGCGGTGCCAGCGGATCGCGATGACCTCCAGCAGCAGCGCGTACGCGGGGCGCAGGCTCGCGAGGGCGCCGCGGGGCCGCTCGCGCGGCGCCTGCGGCATGCGGCTCGCACGGGCGCGGTCCAGCAGGTCGGCCGGGACCTCGCCGACCTCCTCGGGCATGCCGAAGTCCTCGGCGTCCAGGTCCAGGACCCGCTGCCCGAACGCGCACAGCGCCGCCAGCCCGTTGTGCCCAGGCGCGTGCGTCCCGTGCGTCCCGTGCGCCCCGTTCGCCTTGTGGGCGCCTTGCGCGATCAGCGCCTCCAGGTCCCCGAACGCGTACCGCCGCGCCAGTGCCCTGAGTACGTCCCGTGCGGTCTCCACTCACTCACCCTTCCACCCCGTGACCATGCGATCCATCGCCGGACGGCGCGGTGCCGCCACCCGTCCGGAGACGGCCGCATGGCCACGGAGACGCCCCCAATCGGGTCAGCGCAACCCCTGGGGGTGGACCCCCAGACCCCCAGGGCTCGCGCCCAAAAGCGGTCAGCCTGCCGCGCGGTCCTTGGCGCGGGCGCGCAGCGCTCGGGCCACGCCGTCCCGGCCCTCCGACAGCAGCCGGACGAGCGCCGCGGGGGGCCGCTCCTCGGCGATGTAGGCGTCGGTCCGGTCGACGGTGGACTGCTCGATCACGAGGAACGGGTAGGCGACCTCGGCGAACGTCTGCGACATGTCGCTGCTCCACTCCGCCCAGACCCGCCCGACCTCGGCGAAGTACCGGTCCACGTAGGGGCGCAGCAGCTCCGCCTGGTCGGGCTCCACGAAGCCGCCGAGCGTCGCCCGGTAGACGGCGTTCGGCAGCGTGCCGGACACGATCCGCTCCCACGCGGCGGCCTTCGCCTCGGCGGCCGGGATCGCGGCTTTGCCCGCGGCGGCGTGCCGCTCGCCCGCGGCGGTCCGGTCCCGCTCGTGCTCGGCGTCGATCTCCGCCTCGCCCGCCCGGCCGGTGACGACCAGCCGGCGCAGCAGCGTCCAGCGCAGATCGGTGTCGACCGTGAGCCCGTCGAGCTTCTGCGAGCCGTCCAGCAGGCCCTGGACGAAGTCCAGGTGCGCGTCATCGACGGCCGAGGCGGCGAACGCCTGGACGTAGGCGAGCTGGAAGTCCGACCCCGGCTCGGCGGCGCGGAGCAGGCCGTGCAGGGCGTCCGCCATCAGGCGGAAGCCCTCCTCGCGCCACTCCGGGTCCGCGTACTGCTGGAGGGCGAGGCGGGCCTGGCGCAGCAGCGTCTGGGTCACGGAGATGTCCGTGACGCCCGCGATGCCCTGGACGACGAGCTTGACGTAGTCGCGGGTCGCCATCTCCGCGTCGCGGGTCATGTCCCACGCCGCCGACCAGCACAGGGCGCGCGGCAGGCCGTCCTTGATGTCGCCGATGTGGTCGACGAGCGTCCGCAGCGAGTGCTCGTCCAGGCGGATCTTGGCGTAGGTGAGGTCGTCGTCGTTGACCAGCACGAGGTCGGGCCGCTTCTTGCCGGCCAGTTCCGGGACCTCGGTGCGGGCGCCGACCACGTCCAGCTCGATCCGATCCCGCCGGACGAGGCCCTCGTCCGTCAGGTCGTAGAGGCCGATCGCGACGCGGTGCGAGCGCAGCGTCGGATAGTCCTGCTTGGCCTCCTGCAGAACGGCGAAGGAGGTGAAGTTGCCGTCGCCGTCCACCTCGTAGGACGGGCGGAGCGTGTTGACCCCGGCCGTCTCCAGCCACTCCTTCGACCACGACGCCAGATCGCGTCCGGACGTCTCCTCCAGCGCGCCCAGCAGGTCGGCGAGGACGGTGTTCCCCCACGCGTGCCGGTCGAAGTAGTGCCGGACGCCCTCCAGGAAGTTGTCGCGGCCGACGTAGGCGACGAGCTGCTTCAGGACGCTGGCGCCCTTCGCGTAGGTGATCCCGTCGAAGTTGACCTCCACCGCGCGGATGTCGGGGATGTCCGCGGAGATCGGGTGCGTCGAGGGGAGCTGGTCCTGCCGGTACGCCCACGCCTTCATCAGGTTCGCGAACGTCGTCCACGAGCCCTTCCACTTCGTGGCCTCCGCCTGGCACAGGACGCTCATGTACGTGGCGAACGACTCGTTCAGCCACAGGTCGTCCCACCAGCGCATCGTCACGAGGTCGCCGAACCACATGTGCGCCATCTCGTGCAGGATCGTCTCCGCGCGGCGCTCGTAGGCGGCGTCGGTGACCCGCGACCGGAAGACGTAGTCCTCCAGGAACGTCACGGCGCCCGCGTTCTCCATCGCGCCCGCGTTGAACTCCGGGACGAACAGCTGGTCGTACTTGGAGAACGGGTACGGGCGGCCGAAGACGTCCTCGAAGTAGGCGAAGCCCTGCCGGGTCACGTCCACGATCGCGTCCGCGTCGAGGTGCTCGGCCAGGGAGGCGCGGCAGAACACGCCGAGGGGGATGACCGTGCCGTCCGCGCGCCGGTACTCGTCCCGGACGACGTGGTACGGCCCCGCGATCAGGGCGGTGATGTAGGTCGAGACCTGGGGGGTCGGGGGGAAGTGCCACGTCCCGCCGCCGGACGTCTCGGCGGACTCGTTGGTGACGACCTGCCAGTCCTCGGGGGCGCGCACGGTCAGCTCGAACGTGGCCTTGAGGTCCGGCTGGTCGAAGCACGTGTACATCCGGTGCGCGTCGGCCGTCTCGAACTGGGTGTAGAGGTACACGCCGTCGTCCACCGGGTCCACGAACCGGTGGAGGCCCTCACCGGACCGGGAGTAGGCGCAGTCGGCGACGACGCGGAGCTCGTTCTCGGCGGCCAGGCCCGGCAGCGGGATCCGGCCCTTCTCCGCGTCGTAGGACGCGGGGTCCAGGGCCCCGCCGTTCAGCGTCACCTCCCGCACGACCGCGCCGTGCAGGTCGACGAAGGTCGACGCGCCCGCCTCGGCGCTGCCGAACCGGATCACGGTGGTGGAACCGAACCGCTCCTCACCCGTCGTGAGGTCGAGCTCGACCGCGTACGACTCGACGGTGAGCAGCCGGGCCCGTTCCCGCGCCTCGTCGCGCGTGAGGTTGCCTGCCACATGTACTCCTTGGTCGGCTCAGTCTCTGTTGGTTCCCCCATGTCTACCAACCTGCCGGTGTTCCGGTCCCGGCGCCACGGCTTCGGATACCGCCGGGAAACGGGGAATGGGGGCGCCGTGCGCCGGGTTGTCGCTGCTGATACGTATCGCATCGAGGAGGCCCGCCATGGCGACCGACGCCCCGACCCCCGTCGACTTCTGGTTCGACCCGCTGTGCCCGTGGGCGTGGATCACCTCCCGCTGGATCCTGGAGGTCGAGAAGCTGCGCCCGATCGAGGTGCGCTGGCACGTGATGAGCCTGTCCGTCCTCAACGAGGACAAGGACATCCCGGAGGAGTACCGGCAGGGGCTCAAGGAGGGGTGGGGCCCGGTGCGGGTCGCCATCGCCGCCGAGCAGAAGTACGGCCCCGAGGTGCTCGGACGCCTCTACACCGAGCTCGGGACGCGCCGCCACCACGACCGGCGGAAGTTCGACCGGGAGATGATCGAGGAGGCGCTGGCCGCCGCCGGCCTGGACACCGGGCTCGCGGCCGCCGCCGAGTCGACCGAGTACGACGAGGCGCTGCGGGCGTCCCACAAGGACGGCATCGACCGGGTGGGCCAGGAGGTCGGCACCCCCGTGATCGAGGTCGAGGGCAGCGCGTTCTTCGGCCCGGTCGTCTCGCCGATCCCGCGCGGCGAGGCCGCGGTCAAGCTGTTCGACGGCGTGCTCGCGGTCGCGTCCACGGACGGCTTCTTCGAGCTGAAGCGCACCCGCACCCGCGACCCGATCTTCGACTGAGCCGGGATCCCGGCCGCGCCGGGGCATCGACCGCGCCGGGCATCGACCGCGCCGGGCACGACCGCGCCGGGCACCGACCGGGCCCGGAACGGCAGGCGAGGCGGGGTATCGCGGCGGTGAGGCAGTTGCGATCGACTTGCAATTACGAGCGGGCCGTCGTCACACTGGGTCCTACGGCTCATACCAGGTAGGACGGTGAAGGACGTGCACGTACCGGACGGATTCATCGATGCTCCGGTCTCGATCGCCGCGGGCGCGGTCGCGGTGGCAGGCGTCGCCGTCGCCCTGCGCGGCGCCCGCCGCGAGCTCGACGACCGCACCGCGCCCCTCGCCGGGCTGACCGCGGCGTTCGTCTTCGCCGCCCAGATGCTGAACTTCCCGGTCGCCTCGGGCACCAGCGGGCACCTGCTCGGCGGGACGCTCGCCGCGATCCTCGTCGGGCCGTACACGGGGATCCTGTGCGTCTCGGTGGTCCTGCTGATGCAGGGCCTGCTGTTCGCGGACGGCGGGCTCACCGCGCTCGGCGTCAACATCACCAACATGGCGCTGGTCACGGTCGCCGTCGGGTACGGGCTGTTCCGGCTGCTGCTGCGAGTCCTGCCCAGGACGCGCGCCTCGGTGGCCGGGGCGTCGTTCGCCGCCGCCGTGGTGTCGGTCCCGGCCGCCGCGGTCTCGTTCACGCTGATCTACGCCCTCGGCGGCACGACGGACATCTCGCTCGGCAAGGTCGCGGGCGCGATGATCGGCGTGCACGTCCTCATCGGCATCGGCGAGGCCGTGATCACGGCCGTGACCGTGTCGAGCGTGCTGGCCGTCCGGCCCGACCTCGTGTACGGCGCCCGCGGCCTGATCAAGCCGCTGGAGCTGCGCACCGGCGCCCCCGTCCGCCCGGCGGGCGACGCCGGCCCGGCCGAGCCGTCCCGGGCCTGAGGAGGAGACACCCAGATGACCACCAAGCGCTTCTTCGCCGGCTTCCTGCTCGTCTCCCTCGTGCTCGCGGGCCTCGTCAGCTACTACGCCAGCAGCAGCCCCGACGGCCTGGAGAAGGTCGCCTCGGACAAGGGGATCAGCGCCAAGGAGAAGGACCACTCGCTCAAGGACTCCCCGCTCGGCGACTACGGCGTCAAGGGCGTGGACGACGCGCGGCTGTCCGGCGGCCTCGCGGGCGTGATCGGCGTCGCGGCCGTGCTGGCCGTGGGCGGCGGCCTGTTCTGGGTCGTCCGGCGGCGCGGGCCCGCCGCACCCGCCACCCCGGCCGCCGGCGCTGCCTCCGGGACGCCCGCTCCGGCCTCCGAACCGTCACAGAACGCCTCCTAGTGGGCGCTGGGCACGCGCACCGGCTCTACCTGCCGGGCGACTCGGCCGTCCACCGGCTGCCGCCGCAGTGCAAGCTCGTGGCCGTGCTGGCGTTCGTCCTGCTCGTGGTCGCCACGCCGCGCGAGCGGATGTGGGCGTTCGCCGTGTACGCCGTCCTGCTCGGCGCCGTGGCGGTGACCGCGCGCGTGCCCCTGCGGGTGATCGCCCGGCGGATCGCCATCGAGGTCCCGTTCGTCGCGTTCGCCTTCCTCATGCCGTTCGTGGCGAACGGCGAGAAGATCACCGTCCTCGGGCTGCGGCTGAGCGAGAGCGGTCTCTGGGGCGCCTGGAACGTCCTCGCCAAGGGCACGCTGGGCGTCGTCGCGTCCATCCTGCTCGCCGCCACGACCGAGCCGCGGCTGCTCCTGCTCGGCATCGAGCGGCTCCGGATGCCGCAGCTCATCACGCAGATCGCCACGTTCATGCTGCGCTACGGCGACGTCGTCACGGCCGAGCTGGGGCGGATGAGGACGGCCCGGGCGTCCCGCGGGTTCGAGGCCCGCGACGTCCGGGCCACCCGAATCCTCGCCAAGTCCGTCGGGGCGCTGTTCCTGCGCTCCTACGAGCGCGGCGAGCGCGTCCACCTGGCCATGGTGAGCCGCGGCTACGACGGCCGGATGCCCGTCCTGTACGACGTCGGCGCGACCGCGGCGCAGTGGTCGGCGGCCGCCGCGCTGCCCGCGGCCGCGGCGCTGGTGGCGCTGGCTGCTTGGATGGTCCCATGACCCCGTCGCCGCCGCCGTCCCTCGAAGTGCGGGGGCTCGCCTACGCCTACCCCGACGGCACGCAGGCCCTCTACGGCGTGGACGTGACGATCGGCCGCGGCGAGCGCGTCGCCCTGCTCGGTCCCAACGGCGCCGGCAAGACCACGCTTGTCCTGCACCTCAACGGCATCCTGCACGGCGGCCTGGGCGAGGTCAGGGTCGGCGGCCTCCAGGTCGATCCCAAGGACAGGAAGTCGCTGCGGGAGATCCGCCGCCGCGTCGGCATCGTCTTCCAGGACCCCGACGACCAGCTGTTCATGCCCACCGTCCGCGAGGACGTCGCCTTCGGCCCCGCCAACCTCGGCCTGCGCGGCCCCGACCTGGACCGCCGCGTCGACGACGCCCTGCGCCGGGTCGGCATGCTGCACGTCGCCGACCGCCCGCCGCAGCACCTCAGCTTCGGCCAGCGCCGCCGGGTCGCCGTCGCCACCGTCCTCGCGATGGAGCCGGAGATCCTCGTCCTGGACGAGCCGTCCTCCAACCTGGACCCCGCCAGCCGCCGCGAGCTCGCCGAGATCCTCCTGAGCCTGGACGTCACGGTGCTGATGGTCACCCACGACCTCCCCTACGCGGCGGAGCTGTGCCCGCGCTCGGTGATCCTCTCCGGCGGCGTCATCGCCGCGGACGCGCCCACCCGCGACCTGCTCATGGACGCCGAGCTGCTGAGCGCCCACCGGCTGGAGCTCCCGTTCGGCTTCGACCCGGCCGCCGCCCTGCGCTGACCTCGCGGCTCCGGACGCGCCGCGCCCCTGCGGCGCCTCCGCGATGCCGTGCGCCTCCGCGATGCTGTGCGCTTCCGCGATGCCGTGCGCTTCCGCGGTGCCGCGCGGCGTTCCGGTCCCTTCC
Source organism: Actinomadura fibrosa (assembly GCF_900659615.1). Lineage (GTDB taxonomy): Bacteria > Actinomycetota > Actinomycetes > Streptosporangiales > Streptosporangiaceae > Spirillospora > Spirillospora fibrosa. Next base: position 47,383 of record NZ_CAACUY010000026.1, read on the forward strand.
GCGCGCCGCCCTCTCACGCGCGGCCGCGAAGCACAAGCCGGGCCGGGTGAAATCTCGGTTCGGGGTTTCTGCTTGCACGTCCCCCCGCCCTCCGCAAGACTCGTACGCCTGGAGATGGCAATGGTTTTCATTCCGAATTGAGGGCATTCATGAAGATAGCGTTCGTGGGCAAGGGCGGGAGCGGCAAGACGACCCTGTCCTCGCTCTTCGTCCGGCACCTGGCCGGCCGGGGCCTGCCCGTCGTGGCCATCGACGCCGACATCAACCAGCACCTCGGCATGGCGCTCGGGCTCGACGAGGCCCGCGCCGCCAAGATCCCGGCGCTCGGCGACCGGCTGACCGAGATCAAGGAGCACCTGCGCGGCGACAACCCGCGGATCTCCTCCGCCGCCGCCATGGTCAAGACGACCCCGCCCGGCGCGGGCTCGCGGCTCCTGCGGTTCCGCGGCGACGACCCCGTGCACGCCCTCGGGGAGGAGGTGGACGGCGCCACCCTGCTCGCCACCGGCCCGTTCAACGACGACGACCTCGGCGTGGCCTGCTACCACTCCAAGACCGGCGCCGTCGAGCTCTACCTCAACCACCTCGTGGACGAGCCGGGCGAGTACGTCGTGGTCGACATGACCGCGGGCGCCGACACGTTCGCGTCCGGGCTGTTCACCCGGTTCGACCTGATGTTCCTGGTCGCCGAGCCCACCCGCAAGGGCGTCGGCGTCTACCGCCAGTACACCGAGTACGCCCGCGACTACGACGTCGCCATCCGCGTCGTCGGCAACAAGGTCGCCGGCGAGGACGACGTCGCCTACCTGCGCCGCCACGTCGGGGACGACCTCCTGACCTGGCTCGGCCAGTCCGCGGCCGTCCGGGCGCTGGAGCAGGGCCGCCACGGCGTCCCGCTGGAGGAGGCGAACACCGCCGCCCTCGACCGGATGCTCGCCGAGGTCGACGCGTGCCCCAGGGACTGGGACCGGTTCCAGCGCCAGGCCGTCGAGTTCCACGTCAAGAACGCGCGCAGCTGGGCCAGCCGCGCGGTCGGCGAGGACCTGGAGGCCCAGGTCGACCCGGAGTTCCGCTTCCCGGTCGCGCACGCCCGGTAATTCCGCTCTATCGGCGGCGGGCGATCCGCACTAATCTGCCCGCCATGACGACGCGGCGGATGTTCGTGGCGACGGGCGGCGCGCTGGTGCCGGTGCTCCTGCTGGCCCTGCTGTTCGGCAACCAGTGGGTCATCGACGAGATCAACAAGAGCGACTTCGAGTACGACAAGGGCATCGGCCCGCTGGTGAGCTGGCTCGAGTTCCCGTCGTGGCGCCTCACCACCCGCGGCGGCGAGGGCTCCTGGAAGTACGTGCTGACCCTCGACTTCTCCCTGATCGTCTTCCTCGTCCTGCTGGCCATGCTCGTCCTGGTGGGGATCCGCTCCGTGGAGCCCCGCCAGGGCCTGCTCGGCGCCGTCATCACCGGCTGGTGGGCCACCGTCGTCGCGGCCGGCCTCGCGGGCTTCCTGCGCGGCTTCATGGTCCACTGGGCGCTGGACTTCCCCGACCCGATGATGGCGCGGACCGTCTGGAGCAGCGCCGCCAACGGCGCCGGCTTCGGCTTCGCCTTCGGCTGGCTCGCCGGGCTCGGCGCCCTCGCCGGCTTCCTGATCATCCGCCAGCGCGAGTACGCCCCGGGCCAGGCCGCGCCCGGCGGCCCCCTGCCCCCGGGCGGGCCGCTGCCGCCCGGCGGCCCCATGCCGCAGATGGCCCCGCAGACCGCCCCGGGCGCCCAGGGACTCCCGCCGCAGCACCCGGCCTCCATGCCGTACGTCCCGCCGCCGGGCACGCCGCAGCAGCCGCCCGCGTGGGGCGCCGCGCCCGGCCAGGCCTATCCGCAGCCGTACGCGGGCGGCGGCCTGCCGCCGCAACCCGGCGCCGTCCCGCCCCATCCGGGAGCCGTGCCGCCTCAGCCAGGGGCCGTCCCGCCTCAGCAGGGAGCGGTACCGCCGCAGCCCGGCGCCGCTCCGGCGCAGCCCGCGACGCCCGTCCAGCAGCCCGGTGTCTGGGGACGGCAGCCGCAGGCCCAGCCTTCCGCGCATCCCGCACCGGAACCGGCCCCGTCCGTGGAGACCCCGCCGACCGGTGAGGAGACCCCGAAGGACGCGGAGGAGACCCCTCCGGACGACTCTCCGACGCCGCCCGAGCCCGCCGGAGGCGCCTCCGAGCCGAAGGACGAGCCGTCCGGCGACGCGCCGGACCGCTCCACCCCGCCGGAGAGCACGGGGCCGTCCGACCAGACCATGGTCGACCGCAGGCGCGAGGACGACGACCTCCCGCCCCCGCGCTGATCCGGACGCCGGCCCCGGCGGCGCGGGCGTCCGACCCGCGCACCGGCGGGCGGCGGCCGCCTGCGAGAATCGGCGCATGCGCGTCTTCCTTGGAACCGACCATGCCGGCTACGAGCTCAAGGAGCACCTGGTCTCCTGGCTGAAGGCCAACGGGCACGAGGCCGTCGACTGCGGCGCGTTCGAGTACGACGCCGTCGACGACTACCCGCCGTTCGTCCTGCGCGCCGCCGCGCGGACCGCGGCGGAGCCCGGCACCCTCGGCATCGTGCTCGGCGGGTCGGGCAACGGCGAGGCGATTGCCGCCAACAAGGTGCGCGGCGTGCGCGCCGCGCTGGTCTGGAACGAGGAGACCGCCCGGCTCGCCCGCGAGCACAACGACGCCAACGTCATCAGCCTGGGCGCCCGCCAGCACGACGCGGCCACCGCCACCCGGTTCGTCGAGATCTTCCTGACCACGCCGTACTCCGGCGAGGACCGCCACACGCGCCGCATCGAGATGCTCGGCCGGTACGAGCGGACCGGCGACCTCCCGCCCCTTCCGCACGAGTCCTGACCCCGGAGCGACCCCACCCCCGCCGAACCCGGGCCTCCGGCCGGGGGTCAGGTGTCGTTCTCGGGTGGCTTGCGGGTGCCGCCGCGCTTGCCGAGGCGGCGCCGCTCGTTCTTCGCGGCCTTCGTGCGCCGTGCGGGCTCGGCGGCCTTCGGTGAGCCAGGCCCGGTCGCCTCGCCCTCGCAGCCGTCCGGGCGCGGCCGCGAGACGTCCCGGGCCCGCATCGCCGCGTCCACCGTGATCCGCATGCCTGGCTGGACCATGCGCCGCCTCCTCGCCGTGCCTCGATCACCCATTGGACACCATGCGGACGGGTTCCGGCACCCCCGGCGGCGCGCGCGGGACGGCCCGGGCGCGTCGCACGGTGACCGAGGTCACGGAACCGTGGAGCGTTGCAAGACGCCGCCGCTGGCGCGGATGGCCGCCGACCGGCGCCAATGCTCGATACAGTGCCGGAGTCATGCTGCAACGACTGGTGCACCTCCTGCCGCCGAGAGTGCGCGCCGTCCTGCGCAGGGTTCCGCCGCTGGTGGCCCTCTACCGCTGGCTCAGGCGGGGGAAACTGACCCGCGAGCGCTACGTGTTCGTGGCGCTCGCGCTGCTCGCCATCGTGATCGGTTTCGCGTCGGCGACCGACACGCGCGGGCTGGCGCCGTCGGGCGCGCTCGTCCTCACGGTCCTCGGCGGCGGCCTGCTGCTGCGGGTGCGGAGCCTGATCGCGCTGCTGGTCGTCGTGATGGCGATGGTCGCCTACGACGCCTGGCACGACATCGCCGCGGTGGGGCCCGGCGTCATCGCGACGCTGGCGATCACGGCGGTGCTGGCGCTGACCCTCGCGCGGACCCGGCAGCAGCTCGGCGTGCAGGGCCTGCGCGGCGACTCGATGCTGCTGGAGCTGCGCGACCGGCTGCGGCGGCAGGGGCAGATGCCCGAGCTGCCGGACGGCTGGGACTCCCAGGTCGTGATGCTCCAGGCGGGCGGGTCGTCGTTCGGCGGCGACTTCGTGGTGTCCGCCAGCCACGGCGACGCGCTGGAGGTGGCGCTCGTCGACGTCTCCGGCAAGGGCACCGATGCCGGGACCCGCGCGCTGATGCTGTCGGGGGCGTTCGGGGGCCTTCTTGGATCGATCCAACCCGACCGGTTCCTCCCGGCCTGCAACGACTACCTCCAGCGCCAGCGCTGGGACGAGGGCTTCGTCACGGCCGTGCACGTCGTCGTCGACCTGCGCACGGGCGAGTACACCGTCGAGTCGGCCGGGCATCCGCCCGCGGTGCAGTTCGACGCGGGCAGCGGCGCCTGGCAGGTCAGCTCCGCCAAGGGCGTGGTGCTCGGCGTCGTCCCCGATCTGCGGTGCGTCCCCGAGCGCGGGCTGCTGCGCCCCGGCGACGCCCTGCTGCTCTACACCGACGGGCTGGTCGAGTCGCCCGGCAGCGACCTCGACGCGGGGATCGACCGGCTGCTCGGCGAGGCGGAGCGGCTCGTGCCGCAGGGCTTCCGCAAGGGCGCGCGCGAGCTGGTCGAGCGCATGGCCGCCGCCCGCGACGACGACTGCGCCCTCGTCCTGATCTGGCGCACCTGACCGGGCCGGATGACGGCTCCGCGGGCGGGCGCGGGTCAGTGGGAGTGGGCCTTTCGCTTGCCCTTGGCCTTGCCTTTTCCGGCGTGGCCTTTCTCCGCGTGCTTCTTCGGCTTGGGCGGTTTTCCGGGCTTCTGCGCCTTCTGTGTCTTCTGTGCTTTGACCGGCCACCGCGACGGGCGGGGCTTGACCGCGGTGTCCGCCTTCTTCGTGGTCGGGACGGAGACGCTCGGCGCGCGCGAGCCCGGCGCCGGCGTGGCGGTGCCGCGGTCGGCGACCAGGCTCGCGATCACGGCGCCGATCAGGACGGTCCCGGCGGCGGCCCCGATGCCGGCGAGCAGCCGCGTCCTGCCGGACGACAGGGCGCCCGCCAGGCCGATCCCGAGCGGCGTGAACGCCCTCGTCGCCGTCTCGGCGTCGGACCCGCCGTCCACCGGGACGTGCGGCGGGGTCCGCGAGGGAAGGGCGGGCGGCGCGGGGCCGGGGACGGGGGCCGAGACCACCGCGGAGAGCGGCGGGCGCGGCCCGCCGGCGCTCATCACGGGCCCGTCGGCGGAGCGCGGCTGCTCCACCAGGGCCAGCAGGAGGTCGGGCGCGGTCGGACGGTCCGCGGGCGACTTCGCGAGCGCGGCGCGGACGGTGGGCAGGAGCGACTCGGGCAGGCCGGCGAGGTCGGGCTCGTCGGTGGTGACCCGCATGGTCTCGACGTCCCCGCCGAAGGGCATGCGGCCGGTGCCGGCGTGGGCGATGAGGCAGCCCCACGCGAAGATGTCGGCGGCCGGGGTGGCGGGGCCGCCCATCAGCACCTCCGGGGCCATCCAGCCGGGGGTGCCGAGCACCTTGCCGTTGGCCGCGGTGGCGGTGTGGGCGTCCTGGCTGCGCGCGATCCCGAAGTCGATCACGCGGCAGCCGGACAGGGTGAGCATCACGTTCGCGGGCTTGAGGTCGCGGTGCACGAGCCCCGCGGCGTGGATCGCGGCGAGCGCCGAGGCCACGCCCACGGCGACGCCGTGCAGGTCGGCGGGCGGCAGGGGGCCGTCGCCGGTGAGGCGGGCGTGCAGCGAGACGCCGCCCACGTAGTCGGTGACGAGGTAGGGGCGGCCGTCCTCCTCGCCGTGCGCGAGGACCCGTGCCGTGCAGAACGAGGCGACCCGGCTGGCGAGGTCGGCCTCGTCGCGGAAGCGGCGCCGGTACGAGGGGTCTCCGGCGAGGTGCGGGTGGATCGTCTTGACCGCGACGCGTCCTCCGGACACCGGGTCGGCGCCCAGGTAGACCGTGCCCATGCCGCCCGAGCCGAGGCGGCCCAGGAGGGTGTGACCGCCGACCACACGCGGGTCGGCGGGTTCCAGCGGCCGAATGTCACCGTCCATGCGATGTCTGGCTCCCTTGCGTCTCTCCTGTCCATCCATCCCCGCTCGTCGGCAAAGTATGGCGTTCTTCCAGCACGGGAAGAGGAAACGTGATCGTCACGTCGATGTAGCACCCAGTGCATCGGCGGGGTGCAGAGTGGAACACAGGTCGACAGCAGGCCCGATCCCGTCGGATCCTCCTCGGCGCGCGGGTGGCGGGCGGCTGGCGGCACCGAAGGCGATGTCCGCGCGGACGGCACCCCAGGGGTGGGAGGCGCCGTTCGCGCGGACATCGATCCCCCGAGTTCCCTATAAATCCTGTTGACTTAGTAGGGCAAAGGGGGCAGGATAAGAACCGCGAGTCCAGCGCTCGTCGTTCTCGCCGCTAGGGGCGCTCTGCGGCGGGGACCGCCGGAAGGCCGGGGTGGTGCGGCACGGCCCGCCCCGGCCCCCGGCGACTCGCGAGAACCTCCCCCCTCGACCGGCCGGTCCCCATGTTTCGCAGGGCGACCGCCCGGTTACAACCAGGTTGGCGAACTCCCCCCGGGTACGCCGAGCGGGAAGGGGGATTCGGCCGCGTGGGGAGCGTCGGGAAACGGCTGTCGCCCTCCTGCTGGTCGGTGCGCACCCGGGTGACGGTGGCCGCGACGCTGATCGTCGGGGTCCTGCTGACCCTGGGCGTCACGATCTTCGACCAGGTCATGCGGCGGACGGTCTACCAGGACCTCCGCAAGAACGGGGTCGTCGCCATCGCCGGCCTCGTCGCGACCGTGCGCGCCGACGACCCGCACGGCCGCCTCCGCGTCCAGGACGTCGACTTCCCCCTGCTCCAGGTGGCGGACGAGAACGGCCGCGTCATCGCCAGGAGCGAGCCGCTGCGGGGGCGCCAGCCCCTCCGGGTGCCGCGCCCGAAGACCGAGGACCGCTTCGAGACCCATTCGACCTCCGTCCGCGGCGTGACCAACGAGGTCTACGTGATCGTCGAGCGCGTCCGCACGCCGTTCGGCGACCGCACCGTGTACGCCGGCGCGCCGATCCCGTTCAGCCAGCGCAAGGGCTTCTTCCTCGCCACGCTCGTCGCCGCGGTGCTGCTCGGCACCGCCGTGGTCGCGTGGATCGTCGCCGTGGCGGTGAGCAGGGCGCTGCTCCCGGTCCGGCGGATGAGCGGCGAGCTCGCCGCGATCACCGGCGGCGAGCTCGACCGCCGGGTGACGGTCCCGGGGCCGGTCGACGAGGTGTCCGACCTCGCCCGGTCGGTGAACGTGACGCTGGCGCGGCTGGAGGACGTCCTGGTCCGGCAGCGCGCCTTCGTCGCGGACGTCTCGCACGAGCTGCGCAGCCCGCTCGCCGGGCTCCGCGCCCAGCTGGAGGTGGCGCTGGAGCATCCGGACGACGAGGACTGGGAGGCGGTCGCGCGGGCGGCCCTCGGCGACGCCGACCGGCTCCAGGGCATCGTCACCGACCTGCTCATCCTCGCCAAGCTCGGCGCGGGCGTGAAGGTCGAGCGGCAGCCGATCGACCTCGGCGAGCTGGTCCGCACCGAGGCGGCGCGGCGCTCCCGGCGCGTCCCCGTCGAGGTCGGGGTGGAGGACGGGATCGTCGTCACGGCCAACCGCGGCCACCTGATCCGGCTGCTGACGAACCTGCTCGACAACGCCGAGCGGCACGCCCGCTCCCGGGTCCGGGTCACCGCGCGGCGGGACGGGCGGACGGCGGTCATGGAGGTCGCCGACGACGGCTCCGGCATCGCGCCGGAGGACCGCGAGCGCGTCTTCCTGCGCTTCCACCGGCTGGCCGAGAGCCGCGAACGCGACCGCGGCGGCACCGGCCTCGGCCTCGCGATCTGCCGCGACATCGCCCACGCCCACGGCGGAACCCTGATCGCCACGGGCGGCGACGACCCCGGCGGCGGCGCGGGCGGCGAGCCGCCGGGCGGCGGGGAGCGGCTCGGGGGCGCCCACCTGATCCTCCGCCTGCCCATCGCCGACGAGTACACCTGACCGCTGGCCCGGGCCGGCCCGGCTCGGCCCTGGCCGCGGCCCGGTCAGCGCGCGGTGAGCGGAGGGCGCCGGGCGCCGTGGCCGGTCGCGCGCTCGTAGGCGTGCCCGATCTGGAGGACGGCGAGGTCCGCGCGGTGCGGGCCGACGATCTGGAGGCCGACCGGCAGCCCGTCGGGGGTGAAGCCGGCGGGGACGGACAGCGCGGGGCAGCCGGTCGCCGACACCAGGTAGCAGGACCGCATCCACTCCAGGTAGTCGGCCATCGGGACCCCGGCCACCTCGGCCGGGTACTCGGCGCCCGCGTCGAACGGCGGCACCTGGCTGACCGGCAGCAGCAGGGCGTCGTAGCGCTCGAAGAACGTCCGGACGCGGTGGAAGAGCGCCGTGTGCAGGGCCTCGGCGCGCCCGACGTCGGCGCCCGTGAGGAGCCGTCCCGCCTCGATGTTCGCTGCCAGGGACGGCTTGAAGTCCCCGCGCCGCTCGTCCAGCAGGGGGCCGAGGCTGAGGTCCCAGTGCCAGGCGCGGAGCGTCCGGAAGACCTCGTCGGCGCCGGACAGGTCCGGGCACGCCTCCTCGACGGTGCAGCCGAGGTCGGCGAACACCTTCGCGGCCGGTTCCAGGGCGGTGGTGACGGCGGGATCGACGGGCACCGTCCCGCCGAGGTCGGGGGACCAGGCGACGCGCAGCCCGGCGAGGTCGCGGTCCAGCGGGACGGCGAACGCGGCGCCGGGCGTCTCCAGCGCGATGGGGCTCCGCGGGTCGGGCCCGGCGAGCACCGACAGCAGCAGCGCGACGTCGGCGACGTCGCGGGCCATCGGCCCCTGCACGCTCATGGTCGCCCACGCGGCGGGCACCGGCCAGGACGGGACGCGTCCGGGGGAGGGGCGGAACCCGACGACGTTGCAGAAGGACGCCGGGTTGCGCAGGGAGCCGCCCATGTCGCTGCCGTCGGCGAGGGGATGCATGCCGCACGCCAGCGCGGCCGCGGCGCCGCCGCTGCTCCCGCCCGCCGACCGGGACGGGTCGTAGGGGTTGCGGGTCACGCCGAAGACCGGGTTGAAGGTGTGGGATCCGGCGGCGAACTCGGGGACGTTCGTCTTGCCGAGCGTGACGGTCCCGGCGGCGCGCATCCGCTCGACGATGAGGTCGTCGGTGTCCGGGACGTGGTCGGCGAAGATCGGCGATCCGGACGTCGTGCGGATCCCGGCGGTGGCGTGGGTGTCCTTGTGGGCGACGGGGAGGCCGTGCAGCGGCCCGGTCTCCGCGCCGGACGCGAGCCGCTCGTCGGCCGCGAGCGCCTCCCGCTCGGCCCGCTCGGGCACGAGCGTGACGATGGCGTTGACCTGCGGGTTCGTCCGCTCGATCTGGTCGAGATGGGCTTGCAGGACCTCGCGCGCCGACAGCTCGCGGGTCCGGACCAGGCGGGCCAGCTCCCGCGCCGGGGTGAAGACGATCTCGTCTGACACAGGGACTCCTCCCGCCGGGGCACCCGGGTGCCCGCGCCGTCCGCTCACGACGTCATCATGCAGGGGGAAGCTCGCCCGGGGCCATGACCGCGGGCGCCCGCCGAGAACGGAGGCGACCGGGTGACGGAACGGGTCGGTGCGCGCGAGCTGCTGCGCCGGGTGCTGGACGGCGGCGAATGGGAGTCCTGGGACGCCCCGCCCGCCGAGGTCGCCGCCCCCGGCTCGGCGTACGCGGCGGAGCTGGCCGCCGCGCGGGAGCGCTCCGGGAGCGACGAGGCGGTCGTCACCGGGGCGGGGCGGTTGCGCGGCCGGCGGGTGGCGTTCGTCGTGTCGGAGTTCCGCTTCCTCGCGGGGTCGATCGGGCTGGCGACCGCCGACCGGATCGTGGCGGCCGTCGAGCGCGCCACCGCCGAGGGGCTGCCGCTGCTCGCCGCGCCGTCCTCGGGCGGGACGCGCATGCAGGAGGGCACGGCCGCGTTCGTGCAGATGGCCCGCATCGCCGCGGCGGTCATGGCGCACCGCGCGGCCGGGCTGCCCTACCTCGTCTACCTGCGGCACCCGACGACGGGCGGCGTGTTCGCCTCGTGGGGCTCGCTCGGCCACGTGACCGCCGCCGAGCCGGGCGCGCTCATCGGGTTCCTCGGCCCGCGCGTGTACGAGGGCCTGTACGGCGAGCCGTTCCCGGAGGGCGTCCAGGTCGCCGAGAACCTCGCCGCCAAGGGCCTGGTGGACGCCGTCGTCGGCATCGACGACCTGGCAGACGTGGCGTCCACCGCGCTGAAGGTTCTGTGCGCCCGCCCGTCCGCGACCGTTGCTGACGCGTATTCCGGCCAGGCAGCGAAGCCGGACGAGACTGCGGGCGATACGGCGTGGGAGTCGATCGAGCGGTCGCGGAGGGCCGACCGTCCGGGCGTCCGCGAGCTGCTGCGCCACGGGGCCGCGGACGTCACGCCGCTGTCGGGCACCGGCCAGGGGGAGGCGGAGCCGGGGCTGCTGCTCGCGCTCGCCCGGTTCGGCGCCGAGCCGTGCGTGCTCGTGGGCCAGGACCGCCGGGGCCAGCGGACCGGGCACCCGCTCGGCCCGGCGGGCCTGCGCGTCGCGCGGCGCGGCATGGGGCTGGCCGCCGAGCTGGGGCTGCCGCTGGTCACCGTGGTCGACACGCCCGGCGCGGTGCTGTCGGCCGAGGCGGAGGAGGGCGGCCTCGCCGGGGAGATCGCCCGCTGCCTGGCCGACCTGATCACCCTGGCCGCGCCGACGCTGTGCCTGCTGCTCGGCGAGGGGACGGGCGGCGCCGCGCTGGCGCTGCTCCCGGCCGACCGCGTCCTCGTGGCCCGGCACGCCTGGCTGTCGCCGCTGCCGCCGGAGGGCGCGTCCGTGATCGTCCACCGCACGCCGGACCGCGCCGGCGAGATGGCCGCGGCCCAGGGCGTCCGGTCGGCGGAGCTCCTGCGGAACGGCCTGGCCGACGAGCTCGTCGACGAGCGCCCGGACGCCGCGGACGAGCCGGAGGCGTTCTGCCGCCGGGCCGCCGCGGCGGTGGAGCGGCACCTGCACGGCCTGACCCCCGGCGGTCCCGCCGCCCGCCAGGCGCGCTACCGCCACTGACCCCCCACGACCGGCGCCCGAGCGCGGCGGGCCGTGGCTCAGCGCGGGGCGCGGGCGGGCCTCCGGGCCGGGACGCTGCCGACCTTCTTCGCGTAGGCGGTGACCGGGACCGCCTCCTGGCCGCGGACGCCGTCGAGGGCGCCGACGCGGCCGTCCAGGTAGCGGAACGCGTCGTCGGCGTCGCGGCACACCAGGTAGGCCACGAGCGCGGCCGGGCCGGTGACCGCGCCGATGAACGCGATCTCGGTGTCCCCGGCCAGGGCCCCGGCGACGGCGGCGGCCCGTCCGGGGGCGACCGTCAGCCACAGCATGTAGGACGCCGCGTACCCGAACAGGCGCGGGTCCGTCTCGACGGTGAACTGGAGCGCCCCGGCGAGGCGCAGCTCGGCCAGGCGGCGGCGGACGGCGGACTCCGACCGGCCGGCGGCCCGCGCGAGCTCCGGATACGCCGCCCTGCCGTCCACGGCGAGCGCGGGCAGCAGCCGCGCGTCGAGCTCGTTCAGCACGACGCGGCCGCCCGTCCCGCCGCGGCGGCGGCGCAGCGCCGCGACCTGCTCCGCCGTGAGGGCGGACGTGCGGCCGGGCCAGGCGCGGCCCTCGTCCATGAAGGGGCGCAGCATCTCGCAGGGCTGCACCGACAGCACGTGCGGGGTGCGGCCGAGGCCCTCCAGCAGCGCGCGGTCCGGGTCGCGGACGAGGACCGACAGCTCCGCCCCGCCCGCGAGCACCGTCACCCAGGAGGTGTCCGGACGGCGGGCCAGCGCGTCCGCGAGCGCCGGGGCGGCGTCCGGCAGGCAGCGGACGCGGACGAACCACTCGCGGTGGCCCGTCCGGCGGACGTCGGGGAGGCCGAGGACCCGCGCCGCGCCCGCCGCGCGCAGCCGCCGGTAGCGGCGCGCGACCGTGCGGTCGGCGGTGCCGAGGACCTCGGCGACGCGGCTGAACGGGGCGCGCCCGTCGAGCTGGAGCGCGTGCAGGAGCTGCCGGTCGAGGCCGTCCAGCGTGACCGAATCCACCTGGAAACAGTAACCGGTGTCGGAAAGCGGCGTCCCGCCCCCGCCGGACGGCGCGGCGGGCCCGGCGGGATGCAGGGTCGGTCCATGAACATCGACCACACCGGCATCCTGACCCGGGACCTCGACGCCCTGGAGCGCTGGTTCGAGGCGCTCGGCTTCGTCCTGAGCCCCCGCTCGCGCCACCGCCTCGCCCTGCGTCCCGGCGAGGAGACCGTCCCCGGCAACACCGCGAACCGCTGTGCGGTGTTCGCCGACTCGTTCATCGAGCTGCTCGGCATCGTCGACCCGTCCGCGCCGGACCCGTGGGGCGTCAACGGCGTCCCGGACGGGTTCCGGATCTTCTACGTCCGCTCCGGCGACCTGGAGGCGGACGAGCGGCGGCTGCGAGACGAGGGCGTCCCGACCCTCGGCATTCGCTCGCTGGAGCGTCCCGTGGACACCCCCGACGGGACCCGCACCCTCCGCGCGAGCGCCCTCCACGTGGACCCGAAGGCGACGCCCGAAGGGTTCCTGGGCATCGCGCGGCATCTGACCCCCGAGTACCTGCACCAGCCGCGCTACCTCGACCACCCGAACGGCGCGCTCCGGGTGTCCGGTCTGACCGTGATGGTGGACGAGCCGGAGCTCGACGCCTATGCCGACCGCTACGCCCGCATCATCGGCGTTCCGGCGCGGGCCGAGGGGGCCGACCGGGTGCTGAACCTGCCCGACGGCCATGTCCGGCTGGTCGCCTCCAGCGGACGCTCGCACTTCGCCGGGATGACCGTCCGCGTGCGGGACGTAGAGGCCGCCCGGACGCTCGTGGACGGCAACGGTGTCCCGACCCGCACGGCGGGGCAGGGGTTCACCGTGACGGGCTTCGGCGCCGACGTGACCTTCGTCCAGTGATCGTCGAGACGGTGCCGGGACGCGTGCGCGGCACGGCGGGACGCGGCGGGTCCACGGCGTTCCTCGGCGTCCCGTACGCGACGGCGGAGCGGTTCGGCGCGCCGCGTCCCGCCGAGCCATGGCCGGGCGTCCGGGACGCGCTCGAACCGGGCCCGGCCGCGCCGCAGGGCCCGTCCCGGCTGGAGCGGATCATGGGGCCGGTGGCGGCGGCCCAGTCCGAGGACTGCCTGACCCTCAACGTGTGGACGCCGTCCGCCGCCGGGCCGCCGCGCCCGGTCCTGGTGTTCCTGCACGGCGGCGGCTACTCCAGCGGTTCGGGCGGTTTCCCCTGGTACGACGGCGGTGTCCTCGCCGCGCGCGGCGGCATGGTCGTCGTCACCGCCTCCTACCGGCTCGGCGCGCTCGGCTTCCTCCGCCTGCCGGGCGTGAGCGAGGGCAATCTCGGGCTGCGCGACCAGCTCGCCGCGCTGGAGTGGGTTCGCGACGGGATCGCGGCGTTCGGCGGCGATCCGGGCGCCGTGACGGTCGCGGGCCAGTCGGCGGGCGCGTTCTCGATCATGGCGCTGCTCTCCACCGGACGAGCGCGCGGCCTCTTTCACCGGGCGATCCTTCAGAGCAACCCCGGCGGCATGATCCCGACGGCCCCGGCGGACGCCGAGCGCACCGGCGCGCTCTACCGCGAGCTCCTCGGCGCCGACCCCCGCACGGCGCCGGTCGGCGCGCTCCTCGCCGCGCAGGGCGAGCTGGCCCGCCGGACCGTCCGCCCGCTGGACGCCGTCCCGCCGTTCCAGCTCGTCGCGGACGGCTCCCTCGTCGCGGACGACCCGGTCACCGCGGCCGGGCGGCGCGGCGCGGACGGCGTCGACGTCCTGCTGGGCACGAACCGCGACGAGGCGGCCGCGTTCTTCGCCGGGGACGACCGGATCGCCGCCCTCGACCGGGACGCGCTGGCCGCCGCCGCGACCCGCTGGTTCGGCGCCCCGGACCGCGCCCTCGCGCCGCGTCCGGTCCCGGAACTGGCCGTGGAGCTGGCCACCGACCACCTGTTCCGCGAGCCCGCGGACCGGCTGTCCGCGCTCCTGGCCGAGCACGGCGACCCGCCGTGGACGTACCGGTTCGACTGGCAGCCGCCGGGCAGCCCGTTCGGCGCGTGCCACTGCGTCGAGCTGCCGTTCGTCTTCGGCGACCCGGAGCCCTGGCGGGACGCGCCGATGCTGGGCGGAGCGCCGCCCCCGCCCTCCCTCGTGACGGAGATGCAGGACGCGTGGACCGGCTTCGTCCACAAGGGCACGCCCGGCTGGTCACGCGGGACGATGCGTCACTTCACCGGCTGAGCGGCCCTCTCCGGCCGGACCTCCGGTGCGCGGACGGCCGCCGCCGACCTGACCGGAAAGCCCACCGCCTGGGGCGGAAAGCTCACCGCCTCGGGCGGCACGTCCGGCGACGGCCCGTCCGGGGCGGCGGCCGGGAACGAGCGCCGCACGACGGACGGGAACCAGCGCGGGAGCCGGAGCGTTCCCGGCCGGTGCCGGCGGCCGCGCGGGACGAGCATGGTGGCGGCCGCGTAGGCCAGGCCCGCGCCGAGCACGGTGAGGAGCCCCGCGAGGAGCCACTTCCGCCGGGAGACCGCGCGGCCCGCGGTGGTGTCCGCCATGTCGATGCTTCCTGTCACGTTCCTAGACGCATTCCTGCGCACAGGGTGGCAGATGATGACCGTGAGGCGCATCGTGGTAACCACTTACACTTTCGCGCGTTCCAATCCCACGGGCGCCCGCTTTGGGACGTCCGGTTCAGGATCGTCCGGCGCGCTGGCGGACGGCCTCGTACAGGGCGACCGTGGCGGCGCTGGCGGCGTTCAGCGAGCTGGCCGCGCCGCCGATCGGGATCCGCGCCATGACGTCGCAGCCCTCCCGCCAGCCCGCGCTCAGCCCGGCGGTCTCGTTCCCGATCACCAGCAGCACCGGGCCCGTCAGGTCCACCCCGGCGATGTCGGCGGTGCCGTTCTCGTCGGTGCCGACCACGGTCAGCGGCCGTCCGCCCGCCCGGTGCCCGCGCGCCCACTCCAGGACCTCCCGGTGCGAACGGACCCGGACGACCGGCACCGCCATCAGCGACCCGGTGGAGGCGCGGACCGCCTTGGGGTCGTACGGGTCGGCGGCATGCCCGGTGACGATCAGGCCCGCGCCGCCGAACGCGTCCACCGACCGGACCATCGTGCCGATGTTGCCGGGCCCGGTCGGCCGGTCGAACACCGCCCCGAGGAACGACGGCCCGACCGGGACGCGCGCCAGGTCGTCGGCGGGCAGTTCGAGCACCGCCACCAGCTCGGGGACCTCCTGCTCCTTGCCGCTCAGCTCCCGCAGCAGTTCCGGGGCCATCGCCACCCGCTCGCCGCCGGCCCGCTCCAGCATCCCGGCCGCCCACCGCGACGGCGGCCGGCCGGCGTCGTAGATCAGCGCCCGCACCGGCCAGCCGCGCTCCACCGCCAGCGTGATCGGCCGGACGCCCTGCACCAGGAACTCGCCCGCCCGCTGCCGCTTGTTCTGGTTCCGCAGCAGCGCCTCCCACTGCTGGAACCGCGCGTTAGGACGCGAAATCCGCAGCACGCCCCCCACCAGGCACCCCAGTCCCTCGCCGTCCGGAAACCGGCCCAGTCTCCCACACGCCGGAACCGCCCCGATCGGCGCCGAGCAGCAGGTTCGCGGCCACCGTCGTCCCGTCGCCGCGGATCGTGCCCGCCACGGCCTTCGCCCGCGCCCGCGTCCCGGACGCCAGGGCCGTGTCGAGCGCGGCCGACAGGGACGCGACGGTCGGAGCCGGACCTTCATGCGCCGCGCCGATGCCCAGCTCCGCCACCCGCGCGGCCCAGTGCGGCTGGTCCACGATCTGCGGGACGATCACCTGCGGCGCGCCGGCCCGCGCCGCCGTCGTCGTGGTGCCCGCCCCGCCGTGGTGCACGACGGCGGCCACCCGGCCGAACAGCGCCTGCTGGTTGACCTCGCCGACGACGAAGCAGTCGTCCCGGTCGTCGACCGCGGCCAGCCCGGCCCAGCCGCGGGCGAGCAGGACGCGGCGGCCGTGCGCGCGGACCGCCTCGACGGCCACCTGGGCGATGTCCTTCGGGGTGTGCGCGGCCATGCTGCCGAAACCCACGTACACCGGCGGCTCCCCGGCGTCCAGGAACGCCGCCAGCCCGTCCGGCAGCGGACGCTCGTCCGGCAGGATCCACGCCCCGGTCTGCACGAGGTCGAGATCCGTCATGTCCTGCCACGGGCCGAGGACCGGGTCGACCGCCAGCCACGGCCGCTCGGTGAGGACGTGCGCGCGGACATCGTCCACCGGCGGCAGGCCGATCGCCGCCCGATGCCTGTTGAGCGCCTCGCCGTACAGCGCGTTCACCCGCTGCGCGTCCTCCTTCCACAGCGCCCGGGCGTCGTTCTCGTCCGAGAACGGCTTGCCCGGCCTCCCCGGCGGACGGAAGTGCCGCGACGGCATCCCGAACGGATGGAAGGCCGCGGCCACGTACCGGATGCCGAGCTTCTCGGCGACGTCCCGCGCCCCGGCCGGCATCAGCCCGGTCGCCAGCAGCACGTCGCAGTCCTCGGCGGCCGTCATCAGCGTCTCGAACCGCGCGGCGACCAGCGCGGGAGCGAGCTCGAACGCGGCCTTCGCCGACGGCGGCTCCGTGCCCGCCACCACCGAGCGCACCGTCGGGCCGAGCGGCACCATCGGCACGCCGGCGCGGGCCAGCAGCGCCGCGAACTCCTCGTCCGGCGGCACGCACACCCGCGCCTCCGCGCCGCACTCCCGCAACCGGACGGCCAGCGCCGCCAGCGGCTCGACGTCCCCGCGCGACCCCCACGCCGTCAACGCAACGCGCATCTCTCGTCCCCCGTTTCCGCAGGTCCTGGCTTTCCGGTGGACCATCGTGAGGCATCACGGGGGCCTTGCCGCAAGCCCCCCTGTGCGCTATACGTTGGAAATGGAGAGGAGTGCGCTCTCCTCCGGCCTCACTCCCCGCGCAACTCGACGAGCCGAGCCAGCAACGCCGCCCGCCCGCCGTCCGCCTCCGGCGAGGCCGGCGCGTACGGTGCCTCCTTGAGGATCTCGGCCCCGCTCTCCCGCACCTCCGCCACCTGCTCCCGCAGGTACTGCTGGATGTCCTGCACGCGGTCGCTCGCACTGATCAGGTAGGCGGCCTCGCGGACGAGATGCGAGGGAGTCTGCGCCACCACCGCCGGGTCGCGCCCGGTGGCCGCGACCTGGCCCTTGAGCCCGAGGTCGGACCAGATCACCTCCCACCCGCCCCAGCCCTCGACGACCGCCGTCCCCGGATGAGGCAGGGGCCAGGCCGTCACCGTGCGGGCCGCGACATCGATCAGAGCCCCACCCCGGACATGCTCGACCCGCGGCAACGTGGTGTGGGGCGCGCCCTGAAGCGCCGTCACCAGGTCGGCGCCCGCGGTCATCACCTCGTCGATCCGGTAATCGGTCGTGGTGAAGTCCCGAACCCGCCCGTCAGAGAAACGCACCGTCACAATCGTCTCGGTGTCCAGGTAATAAGGATCCGGATCGGATCTGGTGACGTAATCCCTGTGGTAGTCGAGGTCCATGGGAATCCCGAGCCACGGCACGCCCTCATTGAGCGTGTCCAAGATCTGCTCGATCGTCGGCCGCCGCTGTTCCCGCACGTTGTCGAAGATCAGGTCTTCGGCGTCGAGATCCTAGGTAGGCGACCACGTCGGCATGCTCGCGTACCGCCCGGGCCGCCGATGTACGACTCCAGTTGTTCCGGGCCCATCAGCGGGTCGGAGGCCAGCGAGAGCGCGCCGAACTGCGAATAGTGGATCCGGTGTTCACCCCGGTCCACGATCACATAGTTCGCGCGATGTCCCATACGCCCGATTGTGAATGACGTTCCTTCAGGCATCGACTGGTTTTCCGGCGCGGGCCGGGCGTCTCGATGCTCGGGCCGAATGTCCGGGCAATGTCCGGTCGGGTGTCCTTCCCGATGGCCGTCCGGTGATCGATTCTCGGAGACGGGTGGTATCCGTGCGTCGCGGTGCGAAGGCATCCGGGTGAGCGCCCGTCCGACCCCGCGGCGACGACACTGTGGGTGGATCATGAACGTCATCGGCACCGCCGGGATGCCCGCGGCGGAGCGGCTCGCCTTCCGGCGCGAGGTGAGCGCGAAGTTATGGGGGCCCTGCGACCGGCGCCGTGGGTCGCACGCCGAGGTCGGATTCCGGGCCGATTCCGGCGTCAGCGAGTTCGGGCCCGTCCAAGCGGCGCTGGTCACGACGGCACCGCACGCCGTGCGGTGCACGCCCGACCCCGTCCGCCGCCCGGAACCCGAGGTGTTCAAGCTGGGCTGCGTCGTGCGGGGCGGCGGCCTGGTGGAGCAGGACGACCGGCGCGCGGACCTCCAGGCCGGGGACCTCATCCTGGTCGACACCTCGCGCCCGTTCCTCGGACGGTGCGCGCCCGACGCCCCGGCGAGCCTGCTGCTCCTGCGGTTCCCGCGCGAGGCGCTGCCGCTGCCCGCCCGGGACGTCCGGCGGCTGAACGGCGTCCGCATCCCGGGCTCGCACGGTGTCGGCGCGCTGTCGTCGCAGTTCCTGTTGCAGCTCGCCGCGCGCATGGACGAGCTGGGCCCGTCCGAGACGGCGAGGCTGTCGGCCCTGGTCCTGGACGTGCTGACCGTCGCGCTCGCCGGGGCGCTGGACGTCCACGGCGCGGCGCCGTCCTCCACCCGGCAGGGGGCGCTGATGGCGCAGATCCGCGCCTTCATGGAGAAGAACCTCGGTGACGCCCGGCTCACCCCGGAGGCCATCGCCGTGGCGAACCACATCTCCCTGCGCTACCTGCACAAGCTGTTCCAGCAGGACGGTCACACCGTCGCCGGGTGGATCCGCGAGCGCCGCCTGGAGGCGTGCCGCCGCGACCTGACCGACCCCCGGCTGGCGTCCCGTTCGATCGGCGCGATCGCGGCGGGCTGGGGCTTCAGCAGCCCCGCGCACTTCAGCCAGGCGTTCCGCGCCACCTACGGCCTCTCCCCCCGCCAGTACCGCACCCGAACCCCCACCCTCTGAAGGCTGAGCCGGCGAGCGGGGAGTGAGTCCAGGCCGCTCTTCGGGAGGAGGGCTACTGGGGGGTACGGTGTGCGGTACTTCTGACTTGGAGGTGTGATGGCGCAGCCGCTCGAATTCGTGCCGCCCTCGGTCGTGGGGGGTTTCCTGCGGGTCGTGTTCGCGTTGCCGGGGCCGGTGAAGAGGCTCATCGCCGGGGCGCCGGTGGTGCGGGACGGGCAGCGGCTGGCGCTGGACGCGCAGGTGCTGCTCAGGCTGCTGCGGCTGGAGGGGGAGTCGCTGGGCGCGGCGACGCCCGCGGAGGCGCGGCGGGGGCTCGCGCGGGGGTCGGCGATGCTCTCGAAGGTGCCCGCGCGGCCGGTGCGGACGCGGGAGATCGCCATCCCCGGGGACGTCTCGGCGCGGCTGTACACGCCGGCCGGGCTCGCGGACGGGTCGCCGCTGCTCGTCTTCTACCACGGCGGCGGATGGGTCGTCGGCGACATCGCGACCCACGACACGGTGTGCCGGTACCTCGCGGTGCACGCGGAGGTGCGGGTGCTGTCGGTGGACTACCGGCTCGCGCCCGAGCACCCGTACCCGGCGGGGATCGAGGACGCGCTGACCGCCTACGAGTACGCGGTGGAGAACGCGGAGTCGCTCGGCGCCGACCCGGGGGCCGTGGCGGTGGGCGGCGACAGCGCGGGCGGCAACCTGGCGACGGTCGTCGGGCTGTTCGCCGAGCGGAGGCCGGCGTTCGCGCTGCTGTTCTACCCGGCGACGGACATGTCGGTGCGGCGGCGGTCGCGGGAGCTGTTCGGGGACGGGTTCTACCTGACCGACGAGGACATGACGTGGTTCAGCGACCACTACTGTCCGGAGGAGCGGCGCAAGGAGCCGCGGGTGTCGCCGCTGCTGGCCGACGATCTCAGCGGGTTCCCGCCCACCTATCTCGTCACGGCGGGGTTCGACCCGCTGCGGGACGAGGGGGAGGCGTTCGCGGAGCGGCTCGCGGAGGCCGGGGTGCCCGTCGCGCTGCGGCGGCAGGAGGACCTGATCCACGGGTTCGCGAACATGTGGTCGCTGGGCGGGCGGTTCCAGGAGGCGGTGTCGGAGGCGGCCGGGGCGCTGCGGACGGGCCTGGCCCTGCACCGGGGCGGCGGGACCCGGGAGCCCGGGTCCCGCGGCTGACGACGCGTCAGAGGGGGAGGCCCGTGAGGATCATGACCTTCTCCTCGGTGTAGTCGGCCATCGCCGAGCGCAGGCCCTCGCGGCCGACGCCGGAGTCCTTGACGCCGCCGTACGGCATCTGGTCGGCGCGGTAGGAGGGGACGTCGCCGATGACGACGCCGCCCACGTCGAGTTCGCGGTGCGCGCGGAAGGCGATGTCGAGGTTCCGGGTGAAGACGCCGGCCTGGAGGCCGAACGCGGAGTCGTTGACCCGGGTGAACGCGTCGTCGACGCCGTCCACGGGCTGGACGAGCATGACGGGCCCGAAGACCTCCTCGCGGGCGACCTTGGCGTCGTCCGGGACGTCCGCGAGGACGGTCGGGGCGTACGCGGCGCCCTCGCGGGTGCCGCCGGTGAGGATCTTGGCGCCCGCCTCGACGGCCTCGTTGACCCAGGCCTCGACGCGTTCGGCGGCGTCCTGGCTGACGAGGGGGCCGACCTGGGTCTTGTCGTCCCACGGGTCGCCGGTGACGAGGCCGGAGACGGTGTCGATGAGCTTCGGCAGGAACGCGTCGTACATGGAGCGGTCGACGTAGACGCGCTGGACGGCGATGCAGCTCTGCCCGGCCTGGTAGTTGGAGAACAGCCCGATGCGCTGGGCGGCCCAGTCGAGGTCGGCGTCCGGGAGGACGACGGCGGCGCCGTTGCCGCCGAGCTCCAGCGTGACGTGCTTGCGCGGCACCTGGTCGTTGATGGCCCAGCCGACGGGGACGGAGCCGGTGAACGAGACGATCGGGAGCCGCGGGTCCTCGACGAGCGCGCCGGCGCGGTCGTTCGGCACGGGCAGGACGGAGAACATGCCCGCGGGCAGGCCGGTCTCGGCGAGCAGCTCGCCGAGCAGGAGCGCCGACAGCGGGGTGGCGGGGGCGGGCTTCAGCACGATCGGGGCGCCGACGGCGATGGCGGGGGCGACCTTGTGCGCGGCCAGGTTGAGGGGGAAGTTGAACGGGGAGATGCCGAGCACCGGGCCCTTGGGGACGCGGGTGATGTAGGCCATGCGGCCGTCCGCGGCGGGGTCGGTGTCGAGGCGCTGCGTGGTGGCGCTCCACCGGCGGGTCTCCTCGGCGGCGAACCGGAACGTGGAGATCGCGCGGGTGACCTCGCCGCGCGCCCACAGCAGCGGCTTGCCGTTCTCGCCGGTGATCAGCCGGGCGATCTCCTCCGCGCGCTCGGCGAGCCGGGCCGACACGTGGGCGAGGGCCTCGGCCCGCACGTGCAGGGGGAGCGCGGCGGCCTCCCGGCGGACGGTGTCGGCCGCGGAGAGAGCCTCCTCCACCTGCTCGGGGGTCGGGACGGCGACGGTGCCGACGGTGCGGCCGTCGTAAGGGTGCGTCACGGTCAGCTCGGCGTCACCGGTCGCGGGCCGCCCGGCCAGCCAGAAGGGGGTCACGTTCATGCCTTCACGCTATCTCCGGGGATCCGCGATGGGAGTCTCCGGCCTGTCCAATCGCGCCGTCCTCGTTGGCCGTGACGGCCAGCGCCACCCACAGCTCCGCGCGGACCGCCGGGTCGTCCATGTCGCGGGCGAGGACCTCGGCCGCCCTGCGGATCCGGGTGCGGAGCGTGTGCCGGTGGACGCCGAGCGCGCGCGCCGCCGCCTCGCCCTGCCCGTTCGCCGCCACGTAGGCGCGGACCGACTCGACCAGCCCTTCCGCGCGCAGCGGCGCCAGCAGGGCGTCGGCGAAGGCGCGTGCGGCGCCGGGGTCCAGCAGGCCGAGGACCCCGCGTCCGGGGAGGTCGGAGTGGTACAGGACGGGTTCGCCGTGCCGCCGGGCGGCCGCGAGCGCGTCCTCGGCCTGCCGCAGCGCCGTCCCGAGGCCGTCGCGGCCGGCGGGGTCGCTGACGCCGATCGGGCCGGTGGGCGCGAGGAGCCGCACGGCCGCGCCGTCCGACCCGTCCGGGACGATCACGGCGGTGTGCCCGTCGAGCGGGGCGGCCAGGCACCGGTCGCCGACCGGGTCGGTGTCCAGCGTGTCGAGGACGGCGGTGCCGCCCGCACAGGCCAGCACGCGCAGCGGGCCCCGCGAGCCGAGCGGCGGGAC
>NZ_CAACUY010000027.1 GCF_900659615.1 Actinomadura fibrosa
CGTCCGACGCGGCGGCGCGCGGCGGCGCGTGGCCGTCGCCGCGGTCCTGGGAGATGGCGCTGCGGCTCCTCGCGACCGGCTACGCGACGGACGCCGGCCAGGACGCGGTCGCCGCCGCCGTGGTCGGCGCCATCGGCGACGGCGCCGGGCTGGAACTCCTGGCCTACCTGGAGGAACTGGACCTCCCCGACCCCGACCGGGTCCTCGCGAACCCGTCGGCGTTCACGCTGCCGGAGCGCGGTGACCGGCAGCTCGCGTTCCTGACGGCGGTGGTGGCGTCCGTCCAGGGCGACTGCACGCGGCGGCGCTGGGAGGCGGGCTGGGAGGTGCTGGCCAAGGCCGTGGACGCGGGCGTCCCGGACGTTGCCGCGCGAGCCGCCGCCGACCTCGCCGCCCTCCGCGACACCGGCTGGCCCGTCCCGAGCGGCATCGACGGGTTCATCGACATCCTGTCGCTCTCGGGCGCCCTCCCGAACGATGAGTGACGCAGGGGCGGCCGTCCTGAACCGGACGAAACTGCTGGCCGCCCGCTACCGGGCCGCGACCGACCGCCCCTACCTCGCGTCCGCGCTGTACTCGCTGACGGTGGTGCCGAGCCGGGCCGTCCCGACGATGGGCGTGGACCGGCACTGGCGCTGCTACGTGTCGCCCTCGTTCGTGGACGCGACGCCCGTCCCCGAACTGGCCGGGGTCTGGATCCACGAGGCGGCGCACCTGCTGCGCGACCATCACGGCCGCGCCGGGCGCCTCCCCGCCGCCGACCAGCGCGACCACGCGCGCGTCAACATCGCCCAGGACTGCGAGATCAACGACGACATGATCGCGGACGGCCTGCCCCTGCCCGCCGGACGCGTCGTCCCCGCCGACTTCGGGCTCCCGGACGGGAGGCTCTTCGAGGAGTACCTCCCGGGCATCCCGCCGCAGCCGCACCACGACTGCGGCTCGGGCGCGCACGGCCGTCCAGCACCGTGGGAGCGGGACGACCCGGGCGTCCCGCGGGTGAGCGAGGTGGAGGCCGAGGCGCTGCGCCGCGCGACCGCCGAGGCGATCCGCGCGCACGAGCGGTCCCGCGGGCGGCTGCCCGGCGGCTGGCGGCGCTGGGCGACGGAGGTGCTGGAGCCGACCGTCGACTGGCGGCGCGTCCTCGCGGGCGCCGTGCGCGAGGCCGTCGCGTGGGCGGGCGGCGCCGTCGACTACACCTACCGGCGGCCGTCCCGCCGGACCCCGGCGCTGCGCGGCGCCGTCCTGCCGAGCCTGCGCCGCCCCCTGCCGCGCGTCGCGATCGTGATCGACACGTCCGGGTCGATGGGCGAGGACGACCTCGCGGCGGCGCTGGCGGAGGTGACCGGCGTGCTCCGCGAGGTCGGCGTGCGCGGCAACCGGGTCAGCGTCCTCGCCTGCGACGCGGACGTGCGGGCCGTGGCGCGGGTGACGTCCGCCGAGCAGGTCGAACTCGGCGGCGGAGGCGGCACGGACATGCGCGCCGGGATCGCCGCCGCGCTCGCCCGCCCGGACCGCCCCCAGGTGGTGATCGTGCTGACCGACGGCTACACTCCATGGCCCGCCGAGGCCCCGTCCTGCCGCCTGATCGCCGCGCTGACCAGCGGCGCGACACCCGGCCGCGCGGCCGCGCCCGACCCGCCGGCCTGGGTCGAGACCGTGCGCCTCGGCCCGACACCCGGGAGGACCCCATGAGCGACGCGCCCGACCGCGAGGGCACCGGAGCCCCGCGCCTCGAAGAGGTCTCCGAGGGGATCTTCGCCTACGTCCAGCCGGACGGCACCTGGTGGATCAACAACACCGGCTTCCTCACCGGAGCCCGCGGCGTCGTCAGCGTGGACGCCTGCTCCACCGAACGCAGGACGCGCGCCTACCTGGACGCGATCCGCTCCGTCACCTCGCGTCCCGTCCGGACGCTGGTCAACACCCACCACCACGGCGACCACACCTTCGGCAACTACCTGTTCTCCGGCGCGACCGTGGTCGG
Organism: Actinomadura fibrosa; assembly: GCF_900659615.1. GTDB lineage: Bacteria > Actinomycetota > Actinomycetes > Streptosporangiales > Streptosporangiaceae > Spirillospora > Spirillospora fibrosa. The sequence goes on from NZ_CAACUY010000027.1 coordinate 1,988, forward strand.
CCACGAGCGCTCCCGCGAGGGCGTCATCGCCTGGGGCAAGCCGTTCGACGAGCCGTTCTGGACGAAGGTCGACTGGGGCGACGTCGAAATCGAGCCGCCCTTCCTCACCTACACCGACGGCGTCACGCTGTGGGTGGACGACCTGCGCTGCGAAGTCCGGTACGTCGGGACGCCCGCGCACACCCCCGCCGACTCGATCGTGTGGATCCCCGAACGGCGCGTGCTGTTCTGCGGCGACCTGCTGTTCAACGGCGGCACGCCGTTCCTGATGCAGGGCTCCGTCGCCGGAGCGATCAAGGTGCTGTCGGAGGTCCTGGCCCCCTTGGACGCGGCGACGATCGTCCCGGGCCACGGCCCCGTCGCCGGCCCCGAACTGATCGACGACGTCCTCGGCTACCTGCGGTTCGTCCAGTCCACCGCCGCCTCGGCCAAGTCTGCGGGCCTGTCGCCACTGGAGGCCGCCCGCGAGACCGACCTCGGACCGTACAGCGAACTGACCGACAGCGAACGGCTCGTCGGCAACCTCTACCGCGCCTACGCGGAACTCGACGGCGCCGAACCGGGCGCCCAGATCGACCTCTTCGCCGCGATGAACGACATGGTCACCTACAACGGCGGCCGCCCGCTGACCTGCCGCGCCTGACCGGCCGCCATGGCGCGACCGGCCCATAACGAGCCGCTGCGCCACTCAAAGCCGACCACAAACGAGTGCCGAACTCGAAATGCCACCACTCCTCCGCCAACACCACGAAACCTTGACTCCGGAGTGAGTGGTAGAGCAGGCGTCTCAATGTGCGCACCGGCCCGTCCACGCCCTCAAAAGCCGTGACCGCGGCCAGACTGGTGAACTCGTCGAAAGCGGTACCGAGCGCCAACGGCGTCCCCTGCCACGTAAGGGTGAGATCGACTGCACCACCGGTGAGATGAGGCGGAGGCTCGGCAGGATCGTCCGAAGGCGGCGCGACCGGGTCTTCCCCATCCGGATCGGCGGACGGAGCGAACGCCTCGAACAACTCGCGCTGCAAGGCCAGAGGCCGCCAACCGTCGAAAACAGCGAACCCGAATCCTCGCGGAAGGCCGGCGGCCGCCCTCCCCAACCGCCCAAGGACCTCCCCTCTGAGCCACTGCTCCCCCACCGCATGCCGCCAGCCCGCTCCAACATAACTGTGCAACACCTGGATTCCGGCATCCGCGATCCGCACCAACGGTTCCGCGTCGCCGACCACCGGTTTCGCACGCCGAAGAAGAACGGACTCAGGCGTCAATGCGGGAATGGCCGCCCGATGACCAGCGGGACAATGGCTGGCCGCAGCTGAGAGCACCGCATCGTCCACCACCGGAAAGACCATGATCGCGAGCGTACCAAGAGTGCATTCCGCCGAGGCGGCCTAAGCTGCCGAGCATGCCCAGGTCAGGGAACACGCATAGGGGGCCGAGCACGCACAGCAGCTTGACGGAGCACGCCCGGTGCCTGTTCGGGGACGAGTACCGTCCCGCGCCGCAATGCGACCTCGAGCACCGGGAGCATTACTTCATCGAAGAGCTGACCTTCGCCGACGCGGACGAGATCCTCGCCATGCTCCGCGAGCTCTGCCCCAACCTGGTCGACGGCCTCCTGCCGGTCTGGGTCCGGAACCTCGCCTATCGGCTGGTGCTCCTGCAACAGCCAGACGACCCGGCCCTGCTCCGGGAAGCGGCCGAGAGCCTCGTCCTGCACGGTCCGGACTGGGACGGCATCGCGGCAGACCTCAAGCGGAAAGCCGAAGCCCTGGAAGCAGCGAGCCCGCCGGACCCGCCTTGCTAGCGTGATGGTCATGTCGAACGATCCGCCCGATGTACGAGCATCACACGAGGATCGCGACCGCGCCGTCGACGTCCTGCGGATCGCGGGAGGCGACGGCCGCCTCAGCACCGAGGAACTCGAAAAGCGGCTGGAGCTGGCGCTCAACGCCCGGACGCTCGGCGAGCTGGCCGCCCTCACCGCCGACCTGCCGGATTCCAGGCCCGCCCCCGAGGCCAAAGAGGTCCTCGTCATCAGGCAGGAAGGCGGCAAGTACGTCCAGGACGGCCGCTGGCTGGTGCCCGCCCGCATCGACCTCCGCACGCAGCTGTGCCGGGTCACCCTCGACTTCACCCAGGCGGTGATCACCTCAAGCGCCCTGCGCATCGACGCGGAGATGGCGCACGGCAGGCTCGTGATCGTCAGCGCGCCCGGCATGGTGATCGACACCGGCGGCCTCAACCGCACGTACTCGAAGCTCAAGGTCCACTCCACGGATTGGACCGCCGAGCCCCGCCTCCGCGTCGAACTCGCGGGCACGCTCATCCACGCGAAGGTCATCGAGCGCCGGCCGCGGCGCTGACGGACGCGGCGGCCCGTGAGGATCCACCCGTCCGCCCGGACTACATCGGCAGGCCGTAGCCGGTGCACGTCGGCCTGAAACCGGGGACGTTCGCACCGAGCTGGTTGAGGACGTCCTGCATGACCGGGCTGTCATTGAACATCCCGACATGGCCGACGTAGTCGTCCGGGCACTGGTCCTGGACGAGGATGTTCGTGACGCCGTCGCCCTTCAGCCACGCGTTCGTGTACGGGGTGACGACGATGTCATTCTTGGTCTCGATGACGACGTACCGCGGCCCGGGGACGATGTCGCCGTCGCCGAACAGGGCGGTCTGGAAGTCCGAGCCCTCCTCCTGCTGGACGAGCCCGGGCGCGCCCGCGTCGTTGAGGACCTGGTTGGCGAAGCCCAGCAGGTTCAGCGTCCTCCCGAGGTTCACGATGCCGAGCATCGTCGTGCCGTGGTTGCTGGGCGCCAGCGCGACGAACGTGCGGACCTCGGCCGCGCCGCCGAGCCGCTTGAGGTAGTAGTGCGGCATCATCCCGCCCTGGGAGTGCCCGACGAGGTCGACCCGCTTCGCGCCGGTCGCGGCGAGGACCCTGCCGACGAACGCGTCCAGCGTCTTCGCGGACGCGGCGATGTCGCCGAGCCCGCCGACCCGGTCGAACGAGAGCTGCGTCATGCCGTAGTTGAACCCGAAGACGCAGTACCCCTCGTTCGCCAGCATCGGCGACAGAACGCTCCAATTGGTGCCGAGGTTCACGAACGTGGCATGGACGAGGACGACCGGCGTCGGGTGCTCGGGGCTCGGCTTGCAGTCCCAGTCGTTGGCGCCGGCGACCGCGTCCGGGCTGTTGAAGAAGTTCGCCAGGGACGTCCCGACATCGCCGACGGGGTACTTCTCGGCGGCCCGGGCGGGTGCCGCGACCGCACCGGCTCCAAGCAGCGACGCGAGCGTTGCCGCGGTCAGGCCGCGCAGGACCGTCCGCGCAGGACGGCAGTGGGACGAGCTCATCACAACGAGCCTCCGGGGGTGGACGCGGCAAGCACCCGCTTACCGCCGCCCCCGGAATGTAGAACCGCCACCCCACTTCAGGCAAGACCCCTTTTCAATTACACGTCCAGTTGCGAGCCCGCCCCGGACGCCCGCCGGCAGCCGCGCCAACGGCCCCCCGGACGGACGGCCGCCGCCGTCGCCCCTGACCGCTACAAGCAGCGCCACGCCGTCGACCGCGGCATCAGCCGGCTCAAGCACCACCGGGCCCTGGCCGCCCGGCAAGACGAACTCGCCGTCCGCTACGAAGCCACCCTCCACATCACCGTGATCAAGCGTGCCTGGGCGTCGCTCAGCAGGGCAGCTGACTTCGAGACACGCACCTAGGAGAACCGGGTCCGCTCGTCCACCCTGGCCATCGCCCGGACCTTCGCCTCCGCGATCCCTCCGATGTTCCGCATGTCCACGCCCCGCAGGTCCGCGCCCCGCAGGTCTGCTTTCTGTAGGCTCGCGTACCGGAGGTTCGCGTCCTGCAGGTCCGCGCCCCGCAGGTCCGCGTCACGCAGGCTCGCGCCCCGGAGGCCCGCGTCCCGTAGGCTCGCGTCGCGCAGGATCGCGTCCCGCAGGTCCGTGTTCTGCAGGCTCGCGTACCGCAGGTTCGCGTTCTGTAGGTCCACGCCCCGCAAGTCCGCGCCCCGTAGGCTGGCGTTGCGAAGGTCTGCGTTCTGTAGGTCCGCACCCCGCAGGTTCGTGTCCTGCAGGCTCGCGTTCTGTAGGCTCGCGCGCCGCAGGTCCGCTTGCCACAGGATCGCGTCCCGCAGGCTCGCGCGCGACAGGTTCGCGCGCCGCAAGTTCGTGCGCCACAGGATCGCGTCACGCATGTTCGCTCTCAGCAGGTCCGCGTCCCGCAGGTCCGCGCCCTGGAGATCCGCGTGCCGCAGGTCCGCGTCACGTAGGCGGGCGTTGGCAAGGTGGAGACGGCTGAGGTCCAGGGTGCGACGTTCGGGACGGTGCGGCCGGGTAGCAAGCGCGGTCAGCGTGGCCTGAACGTCGGCCTCGGGCTGGTCGGGCAAGGGACGCGGTCGGCCCAAGGTGGGCCCGCCGTCGTCGCGGCGGGCGGTGGGAGCCCGGCGGCGCACGAACGCCTCCAGCACCTCCACCACGTCGTCATGGTGGGGACGGGAGTCGGCGGCCACGTGCTCCAGAGCGTGGATGCCGCCGAGGCGCGCGTCGATGTCGGTCGAGCTGAGCCGTTCCAAGGCCTTGGTGAACCGGTCGGTCACCTGGCCGCGGTGCGACAGCCGGTAGTTGCGGGCGGTGTACAGCAGCGAGATCGCCACCACCACCGCACCGCCGGCCGACACCACCAGCAGCCGGGCGTTGTGCCGGTCCTTGGCGTCGCCGCCTTCGCCGTTCAGGCCCATCCAGCCGGGGATGCGCCACAGTGCGACCGCGTACCCCACCGCCAGCACGGCCAGACCCACCCCGGCCAGCACCGCCCCCGCGCGGCGGACGCCGGGCCGCGCGAGCTCGTACTGTCCCCGGCGGTGCAACCGCCGCGTCCGATCGCCCATACTGGCTCGGACGCTCCAGCCTCACCGCGCGTTCACGGCTGGCCGACAGCAGACAGACCTCGTGCTCTGTCTGGTGGATGCCGAGGGCGGCCTCTTTCTGCCGTATTCCGGCCGTCCCCTTGAAGCGAGTCTCGGGCGGTGAGGGCGGGACGCACGTCGTTGAGGACCTAGCCGAGGTACTCGTCTACCAGTCGCAACTGGAGGCAGGCACCCGCAGTCGTTGCCCGACATGCAGGGCGTCCCAGTTCACCCCAGGGTTCAGCGACCGGAGTGTCGAGAAAGAAATGCCGAGTTTACCGGCTATTCCGCGACCGGTGTCGCCGGCCTTGACGAAGTAGTAACACGCTGGAAGAACGACCGAGGAAGCCTGTTCGACATTGATGGTGTCGGCGAACACGGGCGTCGCGCCCACCATCGACGGTCCAAAGAAAAGCGTCAACGAGAAGATGGCCACGGCCGTTCGTCGCCGCATATCAGCCCCTTGTCCGACCCCGATATATTCGACAGTGTAGATGCCCCGCCGACCCACCTACTGGCCACATCCGGCCCAGCCACCGACGCCTTCACCCGCGCCGACTGATTCATGGGCCATCGGCGCTGCGATCTTGCGGATTCGCGACCGTGATGTGACGGATGACGACGAGCTGATGATCGCTTTAGCCTTCATCGCACCGTCCCAGGAGGAGGAGCCATGAAGAGTGCACTGGCCGTCAGGACCGCAATGATCGTCGGTGTGGCGACGATGATGACCGCGGGCCTTGCCGGAACCGCGTTCGCGGGCACGAACAGCCCCACGGCCAATCACTACAACAGCAACGACATCGTCGACGCGACGGCCAAGTTCTACCATGACGGCGACAAGATCTACATTAAGGACAACTACGCCGATGGCCACGCCGCGGTGGCGGAGGTCTGGGCCAGCGGTTACGGCACGTCCCACGTATGGGCGACCGGAGGTTCGGGGACCTCTGTGACCCAGAGCATCAACTACGCAGAGGGCCTTACCGTTCACATCAAAGCATGCATCGGTGAATACGGCTCTCGCGACATCATCAGCTGTAGCCCAGAGGTCACGGGCGTGGCCTGATCTCCTCCGCGCGCACCCTGTACGGGAATCGGCGAACGTCTGCGGACGATCACGCTCTGCGATATCCTGATTACAGAGCAGAAAGGGAGGGAAGATGAACGCCGAGATCGCAGAACTCACCGCCACAATGCGCGGGCGTGGAGAATGGGAGCATCGGCGTTTCTTCCCGCCCGGCCCCAAGCTGGCCATCTGCCTTTCCGGTGGGGACGGCACCCTCGCGGGCCTGTCGGAGACCGAGCTGATCGAGGTCGCGGCGGCGGCGCGTCGGCAGACCGCCTGGGCGCAGGCGCGCGAGCTGGCCGCGATCGCCGAGCTGACCCGCCGCCGCACGCGGGACGAGCGGGACGACCACCCCGACTACCGCGTCCTGTCGGCCCATGAGTCAGTCGTCGAGGAGGTCGCCGCCGCCCTCACGCTGACAAGTGAGAGCGCCGCCACCCAGGTCCACCTGGCCGAGCGTCTGCACACCGACCTTCCCGAAACGCGGCGCGCGCTGGAGGCCGGGCTGCTCGACCTGCCCAGGGCCCGCGCTATCAGTGACCTCACCGACCACCTTCCCGAGGACGTCACCGCCTCAGTCGAGGAAGCGGTCATCGAGCAGGCGTCGGAGCAGACCACTGGGCAGTTGCGGCGCCGCCTGCGTCGCGTCGTCCAGCGACTGGCCCCTGAGCAGGTGGAACGCCGTAAGCGCGAGGCCATCGCCGGGCGGCGGTTGGAGGTTTGGGAGACGCAGGACGGCACCGCCGACCTGGCCCTGTGCGATCTGGCCGCCACCGACGCGCATGCCATCCACAACAAGATCACCGCGATCGCGCACAGCCTGCGCCAGGACGGTGACGTGAGGTCTCTCGACCAGATCCGCGCCGACCTGGCTCAGCAACTGCTGCGCGGCACGCCCCTTCCCGAGGCCGCCCGAGCCGTCTTCACCGAACAGGTGGAACCCATCGCGCCCCCGGCCACTTCGCCGCCCAGCCTGACGGCAACGGCCGCCGTATCTGCCGAGGGAGCGCCCACCGCGTCCGTGCCGCTGGAGTGCCGCGACACCGCCGACGTACTCGCAGACGTGATCGGCGCGCGGCTGGCACAGGTCACCGAGTACGCCAGGAAGCAAGGGCGGCTCGACGGGCTCGACGCCCGGCTCCGGCACTCCGTCCGCGAACTCCAGGACCAGGTCGCCGCCGCCCGCGACGCGCACTGCGAGGCCGCCGACCACCGCCACACCGGGTACCGGCCGCCCGCCGCGATGCGCAAGGTGATCGAGGCCCGGCATCCGGTCTGCGTGTTTCCCAGTTGCAACCGCCGCTCCGACCGCTGCGATCTCGACCACACCAGTCCCTGGAGCCAGGACGGGCAGGGCCGAACCTGCCCCTGCAACCTCGCCCCGCTATGCCGCCGTCACCACCGAAGTAAGCAATCTCCAAGGTGGGCGCTCTATCAGCCTTGGTCCGGCTTGCTCATCTGGGTCACGCCGGCCGGGACCTGGCATATCGTCCGTCCAGAACGCCGTCGGGAATGAGCTGAACGGGCGCGACCGCCGCGCGCCCGTGCTCCGGCGTCAGAGATCGCCTCGCTGGTAGCGGCGGTAGTGATCCGCTAGCTCGTCCGTGCGCATGGGCGGCCACAATGTCAGGACGCCCGTGTGGCGATCCACGATCAGGACGCGATCGTGGCCGGCGACACGAGCGATGAAACCCGCGTCGAACTCCTCGACCAGGATCGCGCCGACGCGTCCAGTGTCATGGACGAACCAGGCGTCCGCGCGGCGCCACGCCTCGGCGCGGTCGATGGGCGCGGGATGCACGTGATAGGCGCTGAGGACGTCGGCGACCGCGCTGACCGTCCGGCAGTCGTCACGCCCGCAGCCGAGGCACATGTCGCCGCCGTGCGGGTCGGAACCATACCGGTGGACGCGCAGGACGGTCGTCAGCGCGGCGGCGAGTCCCAGCACGAGCCGACGTCCCTCCTGGACGAACTGGAAGCTCGCCGCGTCCATGACATGACCGCCCGCGTTCAGGGCGGCGGCGATGGCGTCCGGGTTCGCCCGCATGGCGGCGGTCATCGCGGAACGGACCCGCTCCCCCGTCTGGACGTGCAGCGCCACGGGACTCATGCCGCCGCGCACACCGCCTCCTTCTCGGTGAAGACGGCCGTGACGGTGCGGGCCTGCTCGTTGCCGAACCATCCCCAGCGCGACGCGATCGCGGACACCGTCCGCAGCCCGCGCCCTGACTCGGCGTAGACGTCCGCGACGGCCGCGGCCGGCTCGCTCGGCCCGCCCTCGTCGATGACGGCGACGGAGACCGCGCCGTCCGTGCACGAGATCTCGACCGTGAACGTTCCACCGGGACGTCCGGACTTGGTGTGCCGTAGCGCGTTGACGACCAACTCGTCCACAGACAGCAGCACATCGTCGAGAAACGGGCAGCCGACCAGGAGGCAGCCGACGAACCGCCGGACCGCGCGGGCCTGCTCGACCTCACCGGGGAACGATCGCCGCCAGTACAGCGGCGGCACAGCCTCAGCCGTGGCCGCAGGAAGCATCACCGGGCACATGTGAACACCTTCGATCGAGGACGGACGGTCTCTGCGGATCAGCCGGACTCACCCGCCGACCGCAAGCCAATCGTCACAGTCCGCAGCCGTCCGAACACGGCATACAAGTCGCGTAGGCCCCCCGGAAGCCGCATCAGCACAAGCGGACGGCGCCCATGCCTTGTTCGGACGCGCGGGCTGCGCACGTCCAAATCTTGCACGTGCGGATTTTCGGCGATGGCCTCCAAGCTGCCTGAAGTCACTCACAGCGATCACGCGAGGGCAGTACGTTGCGAGCGATGTCGATTACCGGAAGTCGCAAACCCCCACGCACGTCGATCGTCCCGAACAAGGAGGGCGGCCATGCCCAGCCCGTACATCCGTCGCCGCCAGCTCGCGGTGGAGATCCGGAAGCTCAGGGAAGAGCGGAACCTGACGTCCGACGACCTCGCGGGCCTGGTGTTCCACTCCCGGACGAAGATCACCCGACTTGAGAACGCCCAGGTCCGTCCCGACCTCGCCGAGATCATGAACATGCTCGACCTCCTGGAGATCACCGGCAGCCGGTACGACCGGCTCCTCAAACTCGCGCGCGAGGCAGCGCAGAAGGGCTGGTGGGATCGCTACGGCATGTCCATGGGTCCGCGCCAGAAGCTGGCAGCGGATCTCGAATACAACGCCCGCACCATCCGCTCCTACGACCAGACCGCGATACCCGGCGCCTTGCAATGTCCCAGGTTCGTCGAGGCCCTTGTCGATCTGGACCGCCTCCAACGCACGATCGACTACGAGCCGAAGCGGATGACCGAAGCACGTGAGAAGCGGCAACACGAGCTGCTGCGCCCGGACGGTCCGTCATATGAAGTCGTACTCGACGAATGCGTGATCCGTAGGCTCGACGTGCCTGCGGATGCCATGGCCGCCCAGCTCCGGCACATGATCGCCGCTGTCTCCGAGGCAGAAAGGATCATCATCCGAGTCCTACTGCACACCGCGCGCGTCCGAGGCGGTTTCCTCCCCAAGTCATCGTTCTACCTCTACACATTCCCGGACTCAGGTGACCCGCCGATGGGAGTAGTCGACACAGCCACCACCGATCTCGTCCTGACGAAGCAGCGAGACGTGGCCCGCTATGCCGGGATGTACAACCGGCTACTGGAAGCCGCACTATCTATCGAAGAGAGCCTCGGCTTCTTCGACCGGGTGGCCAAACAGCTCACCGAGCAGACAGGATCGGAGACATGACTAAACACTTCTACGGCTGGCGGAAGTCGCGTCGCAGCGAACCGAACGGCCATTGCGTCGAGGTGGGACGGGCTGTCGACCGAACGATCGGAGTCCGCGACAGCAAGCTCGACCGCAGCCCCGTCCTCGAACTCACCCCGGCCGCTTGGGCCAAGCTCCTCGACGAGCTACGCCGCCAAACCTGACAACAGGCCACTCCGAGGTGATCAAGGTGAGCGGGACCGAGCGTTTCAACGGCTGGCGGAAGTCGCGGTGGAGCGAGCCGAACGGGGCGTGCGTCGAGGTTGGGCGAGCCTTCAACGGGACGATCGGAGTTCGTGACAGCAAGCTCGATCGCAGTCCCGTCCTCGAATTCACCCCCACCGACTGGGCCGCCTTGCTGGACGGGCTTCGGCGTACCGTCTGACCTGCGGAGAGGTGGGGGTCAGCCTTTTCCTAGGACGCAGAAGTCGTTGCCTTCTGGGTCGGCTAGGACCTTCCACGGGACGTCGCCCTGGCCCAGGTCGACGTCGGTGGCGCCGAGGGCTCGCAGGCGGGCCACCTCTGCCTCCTGGTCGTCTTCGGCGTACGGCATCACGTCGAGGTGGATCCGGTTCCACCAGGACCTCGCGTCCGGCTTGCGGAGGAACTCCAGGTACGGGCCGACGCCCTTGGACGAGCGCAGGACGGCGTGGTCGTCGGTGACCTCGTGGAGGGTCCAGTCGATCGCCGCGTCCCAGAAGCGGGCCATGGCGCGGGGGTCCGCGCAGTCGACGATCACCGCGGCGATCGGGCCGGTGTCGCGGTAGATCTCGCGGGGCTCCAGCACGCAGAACACGTTGCCCTCGGGGTCGGCGAGGACGGTCCACGGGACGTCGCCCTGGCCGATGTCGGCGGGCGTGGCGCCGAGGTCCTTCAGGCGCGCCACCAGCTCCGCCTGGTGGGCGGCGGAGGTGGTGGCGAGGTCCAGGTGGACGCGGTACTTCACCGTTTCCGGGTCCGGGACCTTGACGAGGTCGACGCAGACGGCGCTGGGGTCCGGCCAGTTGAAGCCCACGGGTTCCAGGTTGGTGACACCCGGTCCTTCGCTGGACGTGCCCCAGCCGAGGGCCTCCGCCCAGAACCGCCCGAGGGCTGCATCGTCCTGAGCCTTGATGTTCACCTGGACAAGTCGCAACGCCATGCAGGTGATCATAAGCCCAGGTCGGCAGCGCTTGGACCCCTCAGGCTCGGCGGCGGCGTCCGCGCTGATGAGCCCTGCCCCTGGGGGTGAGGACGGACGTCGTGCGGCGCCGAGGGAGCAGGTGTCCGGCTCGGCGCCGGGCCGGCTTCCGGCTCGGGTTGAGGTCCTGGGGGATGAGCCGTTCTGGGCGCAGTGGCGGTGGAGGCTCGAAGTCCAGCTTCACCCGGGCCGGCGACATCTTGTGGAAGGACGCCAGCGGAGTGTTCAGCCGCCAGGGCTTCGTCCGGCGGACGGCCCAGGGCAGCACCGTGTGAGTTCGTGAAGACATGTTCTCTCTGAGACTGACATGAGGCCCATCGAGCACGGCCTCGGACGCTGGAGGACCGGGCGCGCACGGGCAGCCCGGCGAAGCCGACGGGACGGTCGGCTGGGAGTGAGCGGGAGAAGCGTCAGGTCAAAGAGCAGGCGGGGTCACGCGGTCGTCCTCTGTCCTCGGTGTAACGGGGCCGCAGGCAACGTATCGAAGCACGGAAGGGCGGCTCAAGCGGGTTTCCGTGGGGGCGGGCGGCGGGCGGCCCGCCCCGGGGCGGTTAGCGGAGTTCGGCGGTGGTGAGGAGGCGGATGTGCGCGTCGGCCCAGGCTTGGGCCGTCTGGTGCGGGTCGTCGCCGCCCAGCAGGGACGCCAGGCGGCGAAGGGTGGCGGCGGTGGTGCGGAGGCCGATCCGGTCGAGGTCGTCGCCGGTGCGGGCGATGCGGTCGCGCAGGCCGTGCGGGACGTGGAGGAGGCCGCGGTGGGCGGCTTCGGCGCAGACGTCCAGGGCGGCGGTGAGGGCGTCGCCGAGCGGGTCGGGTGGACGGGCGGACGGGCCGTCCAGGGCCGCGGCGCCGTCACCGGGTGCGAGGTCGGGGACGGCAATGCCGTCCGGGCCCATGACGGCGAACGGGTCGAGGACGAGGCCGCCGCCTTCGCGGTGGACGGCGCCGCTGACGTAGCGGGGGCGCGCGGCGAGTGCGGCGGCCAGGGCGTCGAGGGCGCCGGGGCGGCTCGGGGCGTAGTCGGCGGTGACGACGGCGGTGGTGCCCGCGGCGTCGGCGATCTGGGCCTCCAGCCGCTGCGCGCCGGGGTGGTAGCCGATGTCGCGGACCTCGGCGATCTCGATGACGCGGACAAGTTCCGCTTCGACGCGGGGGCGGACGGTCCGTGGCGGCAGCGCGGAGAGGGCGCGTTCCTCCGCTTTCAGGTCGCGGACGAGGAGCGTGGACGGCAGGCTCGTCCACGCGTCGCCGAGCGGGGTGACGCTGGTCTTGGCGATGCGGCCCGCCGTGACGCGGACGACGCGGCCCGCGCTGCGGGTGGCGCTCTCGGAGACGACGTTGGCGGTGGCGAGGGCGCGCAGGGACGCGCCGAGGATGCGGCGTCCGGCGAGGTCGGCGCCGGTGAGGGTGTCGCCGTCCGGGACGGTCCACTGCCGTTTCAGGACGAGCACCGTGCCGCCGTGGGCGAGGAACACCTCGACGGTGCGGTCGTCGGCGGTGCCCGCGACGCGGCAGCCGAGGGCGGTGAGGCGGACGCGGCGCAGCGGCGTCTCGGCGGACTCGTCGGTGCCGAGCACCTGGGCGCGGGACGAGCCGTTGCGCGCGGCGCGGTGGCGGGCGTGGACCTCGGCGAGGAGCGCGGCGAGGCGTCCGGGCTCATAGTCGGCGCGGCGTTCGCGGTGCGCGTCGAGCTGCCCGGCGAGGTCGTGCACGGCGCCCGCGGGCCAGTGCAGGTCGCGGGCGGTGAGCTGCCCGGCGATGCGGCGGAGGCCGGTGGCGAGGACGGGTCCGGCGTGCGCCGCGCCTTCGAGGAGCACCAGGTCGACCTGTTCGAGGGCGGCCTCCAGGCCGGTCGTCGTCGTCCCGGCGGCCGCGGGTGTCGCCTTGCCGCCCACGTCCAGCCAGGACGCGGCGTCGGTGATGCCGCGTGCGTCGGCGGCGCGGAACGCCCAGACGGCGAGGACGACGACCTCGGCGCGGACGGTCGCGACGGCGTCGGTGTCCACGTAGCCGAGTTCGTCCGGGACCAGGAACCGGACCGTGCAGGACGGCAGCTCGACGCGCGGGACCGGGTCGGCGGCGGACGGGCGGTGGATCCGCGCGGCGTAGCCGGTCCGGAACGTGCGGCGGGCGGCGGTGAGGGCGCGCTGGCCGAGGACGCGGGCGAGCGCGTCGTCGTCGAAGGCGCCGGGCGACCAGTCGGTGAAGGCGGGCCGCGCCTCCGCGGCCGGTTCGGTGTGGTCGCGCTGGTAGGCGAGCACCAGGCAGATGCGGTGGCGGCAGGTCGAGGTGGCGGCGCAGGTGCAGGTCGCGGCCTCCAGCCCGGCCCCGGCGGGGAGTTCCGCCCGCGTGCCGTCCGGGAAGGCGCCCTGCACGCCGCCGTCGTCGGCGACGGTGACGGCCGGGCCGTTCCCGGCGTCCAGGTCCTTCGCGGCGCGCTTCACGAGGCCGCGGTTGGACAGCGCGGCCAGGGAGTCGGGCGTCAGGGCGAGGAGGTCCGCGCGGCTCATCGGCGAGCTCCTCGGGGCGGCACCGCGACGGCGGACGCAGCGCTCATCGGCCGATCCTTTCGGCGACGAACTGGGCGAGTTGGCCGGGGGTCATCGCGCCGACGTGGGCGCCGACGTCGGCGAGGCGCTGGCCCATGTTCCGGTCGTAGGAGGGGTTGGCGTCCTCGTCCAGCGCGGCCAGCCCGAGGACCTGCGTGCCCTGCTCGACCAGCGCCTTCACCTCGCGGACGAGCCGTTCCGGGTCGCCGCCCTCGTAGAAGTCGCTGATCACGGCGACGATGGCGCGGCGGGGGTTGTCGACCAGGCCGGCGCCGTAGGAGACCGCGCGGGCGATGTCGGTGCCGCCGCCGAGCTGCACCTTCATCAGCAGCTCGGCGGGGTCGGTGACGTCGGAGGTCAGGTCGACGACGGACGTGTCGAACGCGACGAGGTGGGTGCGGAGGCCGGGCAGGCCCCACAGGCACGCGGCGGTGACCGCGGCGTGGATCACCGAGCCGACCATGGAGCCGGACTGGTCGACCAGCAGGATCATCTGCCACTGCTCGACGTGCCGCCGCGTCCGCGACACGAAGCGCGGGCGCTCGATGTAGAGGCGCCGCTCGTCCGGGCGGTAGTGGGCGAGATTCGCGCGGACGGTGCCGTGGAAGTCGAAGTTGCGGGCGTTCTTGACGCGGCTCGGCCGCCGCGTCCGGGTGCCGTGGAACGCCTCGCGCACCTCCGTCGCGAGCTTCTCCATCAGCTCGCGGACGACCGCTTCGACGATGCGCCGGGCGAGGGCGAGGACCTCGGGGTTCATGAGGTGCTTGGTGCGCAGGACGGCGCGCAGCAGCGCCTGGTCGGGCTGGACGCGCTCCAGCACGGCCGGGTCGGTGACGATCTCGTTGATCTCGTAGCGTTCGACCGCGTCGCGTTCGAGGCGCTCGATCGTCTCCTTCGGGAACAGCCGGTGGACGGCGTCGAGCCAGTCGACGGGGGTGAGCGCGGACGGGCCGTCCCCGCCGGTGCGGTCGTCGGACCGGGACGGCTCGCCCGACCCGCCGCCCCCGCCGCGCCGCACGCCGCGCCGCGCCAGCTCCGGGTCGCGGCCGTAGAGCCAGTCGAGCGCCTGGTCGCGGTCGGCGGCCTCCGCGGTGAGCCCGCCCATGGACGGTTCGGCGGGCGTCCCGAGGACGAGCCGCCACCGCTCCAGATCCGGTGTCGTCATGCGGGTTCTCCCTGGGTCAGGCCCGCGGCGGTCAGGGCGCGGTCCACGCGGTCTTCCAGGGCCCGTGCTTCGGCGATGACCATCGGGGCGGCGGGCGTCCGGAGGAGCGAGCGGCCGGAGCCGCGCAGGCCGCGGCGTTCCAGCAGGGCCTGCGCGATCGCCTCGCGCTCGCGCGGCGGGAAGTACTCGAACGCCTGCCGCAGCGCGGGCAGCGCGACGAGGAAGTCGGCCTCGTCGAGGTCGCCGACCAGCTCGTCCAGGACGGCGAGGACGCCGGTGTCCGCGTCGAGGACCTCTTGGCGGGCCAGCGCGAACAGTCCGGCGAGCCAGTCGCCGAACGTGGCGGGCGCCGCGGCACCGCGAAGCGCCCGAACCGGATCACCCGTGCCGGTGGAGGCGGCGGTGCTGCCGGTTCCGGCGGTGCTGCCGGTGGCGGTGGTTCCGGCGGTGGCGGTGTTGCCGGTGGTGGCCAGGGTGCGGGTCAGGCCGAAGGCGGCGCCGCGGAGGTCGGGCGGGGCCTCGGGGTCGGCGGCGACGCGGCGGGCGACGCCGAGGGCGGCGTCACGGTCGAGGCCGAGGGGGCCGGCGGCGTGCAGCAGCGCGTCGCGGGTCGCGGCCATGGCGCGGAGCCGGTCCGGGTCGGCGGGCGCGGTCGCGCCGCGGACGCCCTCGGCCAGCCACAGCACCCGCGTGACGCACTCCTGCACGACCCGGCCGAACAGGGGGCTGCGGGCCGTCCCGAGGACACGGTCGTGCCGCCACAGGCCGAGGACGGTGTCCAGCGCCAGCCCGAGCGGGCCGAGGTCGGGCGCGCCGCCGATCCGGGTGGAGATGGACGCGGCGATCCGGTCGGCCTGCCCGGCGCAGCCGCACAGCGCGGCGTCGAACAGCACCTCGGCGAGCCGGGCCATGTCGCCGCCCGCGCCGGTGAGGCGTTCCTCCAGCGCGGACACCGCCGCGTCCGCGAGGGTCGGGCCGTGCGCGCCCGCCTCGATCAGCGCGGACGTCCGGCGGCCGCCCGCGTCGGGCGCGGTCACGTGCCAGCGCTCCTCCAGCACGGGGTCGGCGCCGGTCTCCGGGCCCGACTCCCGCACGAAGCCGGGCACGCCGAGGACGCGCAGCCGGTGCAGGGCGCGGCTCCGCGCGAGGCCCCGCTCGGTCGTCAGCTTCAGCGTGAACGTGCCCGCCCGGTCGAGGCCCAGCCGCTCCAGCTCGGCGGCGGCGTCGTGGACGAGCGGCGGCGCCGGGGTGTCGGGGTGCAGGCGGCCGACGCGGTCGCCGCTCAGCGCGGCGACCATCTCGGCGACGGCCGGGTGCGCGCCGGGCGCGAGCGGGCCGCGCGACGTCCACGGCAGCCGCTGGTCGAGGTCGTCGGTGACGAGCGCGGCGACCAGGCCGTCGAGGAGGTCGGTGCGGGCGGGCGCGCGGTGGCCGCGCAGCCGGGTGAGGCCCTCGGTGAGGGTGCGGGCCGCGATCAGGTCGGCGGTGGAGACGGGCTGGCGGCGCTTCCGGAGGCGCGTCACGACCGTCTCGGTGAGCGCCGCCGCGGCGGCGTCGGGTCCGCCCTCCCACAGCCGCTGGTAGTACTCGGGGGACGGCATGCCCGACTGGTAGCCGGTGAACGCGTCCAGCCGCCGGAACGAGTACGGGACGAGGAAGCTGCCGCCGGTCGCGCCGTCCGGGGGCGACGGCACCTCGGGCCACTCCGCTCCCCCGCCCGCCGCGACGAGCGCCCGCAGCGCCGGTGTGTGGAACCCGCCCGTGACGACCACGACGGGACGGTCTCCGGCCTCGGCCTCCGCCGCCCGGATCCATCCCGCCATGTACGTTTCGCGGGCCGTGTCGTCGGCGCCCGCCTCCGCTTCGCCCCGGATCAGGTCGAAGTAGGCATCGAGCCGCGCCGCCAGGCCGTCGCCGCGCCGCCCGGACGGATCGGCGTCCAGCCGCGCCGCCAGGTCCTCCCCGCCCTCGGCGGGGAGGTCCGTGGCGTCGATCTCGAAGAGGTGGTCCCAGAGGACGTCGGTGTTGTCGACGGCGAACGTCCGGCAGAGGCGCTCGACGGCGTCGGCGTAGCGGCGCTCGGCGTCGGCGTAGCGGTTGCTGCGCTCGGCGAACGCCGGATGCCAGGCGGGGAGGTCGATGAACATGACCTCGGCGCCCGCCGCGTCGCCCGCGTGCAGCGCGACCCATTCGGGCGAGTACGCGCAGAACGGCGACCAGGACGCGTGGACCCGTTCCGCGTCCCGGTAGTAGCTGAAGATCGCGATGGGGGGTTCGTGGCCGAGGAGCAGCTCGTCGAGCCGGTCGCCGACGTCGGCGGGCCCCTCGATCAGCACGAACGCCGGGTCCAGCCGCTCGATCTCGGCGCGGACGAGCCGCGCGCACGCGGGGCTGTGGTGCCGGACCCCGAGGAACGTGACGGCCATCAGCCGGGCAGCAGGTGCCGGGCGGCGTGCAGGGCCTTCCACTGCTCGCCGTCGCGGCGGGACGCCTGCTGCTCCAGGTAGCGGCGCAGCCGGGACAGGTCGTCGGGGCTGTCCTTGGCGGCCGTCCCGGCGAGGCATTCGACGATGTCGGCGGCGCCGCCGGCCTCGCCGCGCAGGAACCAGCCGCGGACGCCGACGGCGTGCGCGACCGACACGGCCTCGGCGGTGCTCATCACCGCCGACAGCCGGTCGAGGGTCCGGCCGTCCTCGGTGGCGGCGTTCCGCAGCTCCCGGAACGTCGTGACCAGCACCTCCAGGACGTCGCGGCGCGGCGCGACGGCGACGCCGCTGCGTTCCAGGAGCCGCGCCGCCTCGGCCTCCACGAGGTCCAGCTCGGTGCCGAAGTCGGCGATGGGGAACACGGTCTCGAAGTTGAAGCGGCGTTTCAGCGCCGCGCTCATCTCGTTGACGCCGCGGTCGCGGGTGTTCGCGGTCGCGATGACGTTGAAGCCGTCCCTGGCGAACACCATCGACTCCGGGCCGGTCAGCTCCGGGATCGCGAGGACGCGGTCCGACAGCGGCGACAGCAGCGAGTCCTGCACCTCCAGCGGGCAGCGGGTGATCTCCTCGAAGCGGACGATCCTGCCCTGCGCCATGCCGTCCAGCAGCGGCGCCGGGACCAGCGACCGCGTGGACGGCCCCTCCGAGACCAGCAGCGCGTAGTTCCACGAGTACTTGATCTGGTCCTCGGTGGTCGCGGCGCCGCCCTGGATCGTCAGCGTGGACGTGCCGCTGACCGCCGCGGCGATCAGCTCCGACAGCAGCGACTTCGCCGTCCCGGGCTCGCCGACGAGCATCAGGCCGCGGCTCGTGGCGAGGGTGACGAGAGCGCGGTCGATGAGCGAGGCGTCCCCGACGAACTTGCGGGTGACGCCGATCGCGTCGTCGCCGACGATGAACCGCCGCGCCGCCGTCAGGCTGAGCGCCCAGCCGGGCGGGCGCGGGCCGGTGTCGTCCTCCCGCAGCCGTTCCAGCTCGGCGGCGAACCGGACCTCGGCGGGCGGCCGCTGGTAGTCGGTGGTGTCCTCAGCCATGTCCTTCTTCCGGGGAGGTGAGCGCGGTCAGGGTCGCGACGATCTCGGACGCCGCGACGGGGTCGAGGTCGCCGAAGCGCAGCGGGGCGTCCTTGGTGACGCGGAAGTGGTGGTCGTCGGGCTCGATGCCGAGCCATACCCTCTCGATCGTCTGGCGGTCGCCGGTCGCGTCGAACTCCATCGCGGAGATGCCGGGATAGAGGGCGAGCACGACGTGCCGGCCCGGGGTGACGGGATAGGACATCCACATCTCGTTGCCGCCGCCCTGGGGCTCGCCGCGCTGCCAGCCGTGCCGGACGAGGCCGAGGAGCCTGCGCACGTCGACCGTGACGCCCTCGAAGCGGTGCAGGCGCTCGCTCTCGCGCTCGTCGTCCGCCAGCGTGTGGACGGGACGGCTGAGCTGCGGGAACGGCTGGAGGATCTCGTAGTCGGCGAACACCTCCGACCAGGCGGGCAGCGCGTCGCCCAGGGTGAGGGGGTGCGCGACCTCGACCTCCGCCGTGGCGGGGAGGGTGAGAGCGTCGTCGTCGATGCCGGCGAGGGTGCGGTCCTCGGCGATGCGGAACGCGACGCCCCCGCCTTCCGCAGAGTCTCCGAAGGTGATCCAGACGAGGCGGCGGGCGACGTGCCAGGTGAGGGGATGCTCGACGACGAAGCGCTGGAAGTCGTCCGGTGCCCAGCGGCGGCGCGTGGCCATGGCGCTCTCGAAGCGGCGGAGCAGCCCGGCCGCGACCGTCCGGACGTCCTTCTTCAGCGCGGTGAACGCCTGGTGCGCGGCGGGGGCGAGGACGGGGTCGTCCTTCGCGCCGGGCTTCGGCAGCGCCTTGCGGGGCTTGCCCTGGTCGTCGGTCACGTAGGGCTTGAGGTGCTCGTCGAACCCGACGGTGAACACGCGGGGGCCGTAGTCGAGCCGCAGGGTCCCCGCCGCGTCCAGGCCGAAGGTGGGGACGAGGCGGTCGGCGAGCTGGTCAGTGCCGAGGCCCAGCCGGTCCGCGACCTCTGCGATCTTCTCCTGCGCGCGGGTCTTGAGACCCTGGAACTTGACCTTCTCGGAGATCCCGTGGAGGTGCATCAGCGCCACGTCGGTGCCGATCTCGGCGAGGACGTCCAGGCCGTTGACGGCGTACTTGTGGCCGCCCTCCCCCGGCCAGGCGCGGATCACGGGCGTGAGTCGGCGCACGGTCCCGTCGTCGCCGGTGCGGCCGAGCTGGGTCAGCGCCCAGCCGTCCTTGGACGGGGCGCCCATGTCCCGCCACTTCTGGAACAGCGCCCAGCCGAACTCGGCCAGCGAGGCGGTGTCGCAGACGGCCTTCACCTCGTCCGTCCCGTACGAGACGGGGAGCGCGGTGAGCTGGATCAGGCGCGCGGTCGCGTCCGGCGGCAGGGCGGCGGCGCGGTCGCGGAGGAGCACCTGCGGCAGGACGGCGGGATCGGCCCAGTCGCCGATCTTCGGTGGCTTGACCAGCCCCGTCTCCGCCGGATGGGCGCCGAGGAGCTCGCCGATCGCGTCGGCCGCGTCGTCGCCGAAGGCCGCGCGGGCGGCGGCCGTCACGTCCCCGCCGATTTCGCGGAGCGCCTGCTCGGCGGCCCGCTGCGGTTTGGGAGCCTTCCCGAGCGCCGCCGGGACGAGGTACGGGGCCGCAGCGATGCCGTGCCGGTCGAACCAGGCGCGGGCAGTGTCGGCGGTCGCCTTGCGGCCCAGGCCGTCCGCCATCAGCAGGGCGGCGTCGGCGCTCAGGAACGGCATGAGCAGCGGCGCGCACCTGGGCCCCTTCTGAGCGATGCGCACGGCCAGCGGATGGGCGTCCAGCTCGTGCCGGGCGATGAGGAGGCGCATCCACTCGTCGGTGTCCCAGCGGCTCACGCCCTCGAAGCCGCCCAGTAGCGGACGGACCACCTCGTCCGGTCCGTGCACGAGGACCTGGATGATCTGGCTCGTCGAACCGGCGGCCAGGCTCTGCCAGTCGGGCTTCACCGGCTCGCTGATCCTTGACACGTCCGACGCGAGCCACTCGTCGCGCTCGCCGTCCGCCCAGATGATGCGTGCGGCGGGCGGTTCGAGGCCGGTCAGGACGGGACGGCGGAACGTCCGCTCCCACGGAGGGGTCAGGAGGGCGACGGGCAGCGCGTCGTCCGGCGCGGACGGGACGCGGACGGACGCCGCCGCGAGCGGCTCGACGACCTCGCGCACCTCGTCCGGCAGCTCCGGCAGCGCCGCCTGGACGGCCTCGGCGTTCGCCGCGACATGCTCCTTCAGCAGCGCCTCGGCCCCGGACGCCTCCGACGCGGCGAGGAGCCGCAGCGCCCGCACTGGGAACCGCTCCATCGCCGCGACCAGCGCGGGGCGGGCGTGCTTGCGTTCGAGCCGGTCCAGGATGGCCTGGAACGCCGCGTCCGACGGCAGCACGGCGATGGTCTCAAGGTAGATCTTCTGGAGAGGGGCGCCGAGATAGGGCCTGCCGAGGTTGCGGAGCAGGAACGGGAGGAGGTCGGCTCCCATCGCGTCCACCATCGTGGCGAGCACGCCCCGGTTCGCCTCCCGCCCGTCGAGGAGCAGCGGCGGATCGCCGAGGAGGTCGGCCCGGTCGACGGAGCAGAGCATCATCCAGCGGTCCGCGCGCTTGATCTCCTCGTCGGAGGCGAGCTGCTCCTCCAGCCAGTCGCGCCGGGCGGGCACCAGGTAGGTCGCGACCCAGCGAGCCGCCCACGTCTCCCGGTGCGCGGCGAGGCGTTCGACCGCGTCCGCGTAGGAGGCGTCGTCGGCGGCGGCCAGCAGGCACCGGACGCGCCGCAGCGTCTCCGGCTCCGTCCCGTTCACGCCGCTGCCGCGCACGACGCCGAACACCTCGTGGTTCCCGGTGCGGCCCCGCCGCCCGCCCATGCGGCTCAGCTCCAGCGCCGCGCACGCGGCGAACCCGAGGCCGTGCTCGGCGGCCCAGGCGTCCACGAAGATGCGGTGCACCGTCTGCGGGGACTCCCGGACGGTCATCGCGACGATCGTCGCGATCGCGGCGGCGCCGGAGGGGTCGGGCGTGCCGGACAGGTGCCGCCAGGCCGCCTCGGTGAGCTCCTCCGCGCCGATCCCTCCGTCGAGGAACCGCTTCACCGCCCCGTCGGTCCCGTCGATCAGCTTCCGCATCGCCCTGACCGCGGACGGGCCGATCTTGATCTCGGGGCCGGGGGTGCCGCCGCGCCGCGGGTGCAGGGAGCGGCGCCAGGCGTCCGGGATCGTCACGGTGTTCTCGCTCATGCCGCCACCGCCGCGTCGGAGAGGGTGGTCAGGTCGGTGATGATCTCGGACGCCGTGACCGGGTCCAGCTCGCCGAACCGGTGCGGGGTGCCTCTGCTCGGCCAGAAGTCGGTGGGTTCGGTGGCGAGCCACACGTAGTCGAGGCGCTGGTGGTCGCCGGTCGCGTCCACGGCGCCGACCGCGATGCCCGGGTCCAGGTCGATGACGACGTACCGGTCGGCGGCGACCCGCCGCGAGATCCACCGCTCGCCGCCCGCGTCCAGCGGGGTGCCGCGGTCCCAGCCGCGCGCCACCAGGCCGAGGACCTTCCCGAACGGCACCTTCAGCCCCTCGAACCGCTCCAGCCGCCCGCTGCCGCGCTCCTCCTCGGTCAGCACGTGGACGGGCCGCGCGAGCTGCGGGAACGGCTGGAGGATCTCGTAGTCGGCGAACACCTCCGCCCACGCCGCGACGGAGTCGCCCATGAGCACCGGGTGCGCGATGCCAACGCGCGCGGACTCCGGCAGGGTGAACGCCTCGTCGTGGACGTCGGCGAGCGTCCGGTCCTCGGCGATCCGGAACGTGGCGCCGTCCCCGGCCGTCCACACCAGGCGGCGGGCGAGGTGCCGGACGAGCGGATGGCCGACGATGAAGCGGCGGAACTCGTCGGGCGTCCAGCGGCGCTGCGTCACCATCGCCCGCTCCAGGCGGCGGAGCTGGCCGTCCGCGACCGTGCGGACGTCCTTCCTCAGCGCGGCGAACGCCTTCGCGGCGGCGGGCGCGAGCTCCGGGTCGTCCTTCGCGCCGGGCTTCGGCAGCGCCTTGCGGGGCTTGCCGCCCTCGTCCGCGACGAGCGGCTTGAGGTGCTCGTCGAACGTGACGGTGAAGCGGCGCGGCCCGTAGTCGAGCGTGAGGCTCCCGTCCGCGTCGAGCCCGAACTCCGGGACGAGCCGGTCGGCGAGCTGCTCGGTGCTGAGCCCGAGCTGCTCGGCGACCTCGTCGATCCGCTTCCGCGCCTCCGCCCTGAGGCCCTTGAACTTCACCTTCTCGGCGATGCCGTGCAGGTGCATCAGCGCCACGTCCGACCCGATCTCGGCGAGGACCCCGAGCGCCGCGACGGCGTACTTGTGCCCGCCCTCGCCCGGCCACGCGCGGATCACCGGAGTCAGCCGCCGCACGGTCTCGTCGTCGCCGCTGCGGCCGAGCTGCTCCATCGCCCACCGGTCCTTGGACGGGCTGCCCGCGTCCCGCCAGCGGCGGAACAGCGCCCACCCGAACTCGGCCAGCGAGTCGGGGTCGCAGACCGTCCGCAGGTCCTGGAACGCCAACCGGTCGGACACGGCCATCAGTCCGATGAGGTTGCGCGCCGCGTCCGCCGGAAGCGCCCGCTCCCGCCCGGCCAGCAGCACCTGCGGCAGCCCCACCGGGTCGGCCCAGTCACCGGTCTTCGGCGGCTGGACGAGCCCCGTCGCCAGCGGATGCGCGACCAGCAGCTCCTCCACGGCCTTCGCCGCGGCCTCGCCGTGCGCGGCCAGCGCCGCGGCGACGACGGGCGCGATCCCCTGGGACGCGGCGACGTGCCGCAGCGCGTTCCCGGCGTTCCGCGCCTGCTTCGCCTTCTTGCCGAGCGCCGACGGGACGAGCAGCGGCACCGCCGCCAGCCCGTGCCGCCCGAAGTAGGCGCGGCCCGCGTCGCGGCTCCTGTCCTTGGTGAGCCAGTCGGCCGCGAGGAGCGCCGCGTCCTCGTCCAGGAACGGCAGGAGGGGCGGGTAGCAGGTCTCCGGGAACGCCTCCGCCCTGCGCCTCGCGACGGGCCCCGCGTCGAGCTCGAACCGGGCCACGAGGTAGCGCATGATCCGGTTGCCCCCCGTCCCGGGATAGCCGGCGTAGTCCGCCAGCCGCGGCCGGATCAGCTCCACGGGCCCATGGAGCATGAGCGGCAGCGGCGCGGGACCCCGGCCGCCGGCCTTGTGTCCCTCGATGAGCTGCTCCAGCTCGCCGCTCTCCGGCTCCTTGACCCCGGGTCCCTCGTCGAGCCAGCTCTGGCGCTCGCCGTCCAGCCACGCCATCGCGGGCGCCGGAACGCTGAGGCCGATCACCACGGGACGCCGCGCGTCCAGCCACACCGGCGACGCCAGGACGGACGGGACGTCCTCCGGCTCCGCGTCCGGCACCGGCACCATCGACGCCGCGAGCGGCTCCACGACCGCCCGCGCCTCCTCCGGCAGCTCCGACAGGATCGCCGGGACCGCGGCCGCGTGCGCGCGCACGTGCTCGGCCAGCAGCTCCGCGGCCTGCGCCGACCGCGCGACCGGCAGCAGCCGCAGCGCCCGCACCGGGAACCGCTTCATCGCCTCCAGCAGCGCGGGCCGCGCGTGCTTCACGCCGATCCGGTCCACAAGCGCCTGGAACGCCTCGTCCGTCGGCAGGACCGCGATCGTCTCCAGGACGCGCTTGCGATCCGCCGCCTCGATGTGCGCCTCGTCGGCGTTCTGGACGAGGTACTCCAGGGCCCCGGCCCCCACACCGTCCACGAGCGTGGCAAGGAGGCCCCGCGTCGCCTCGCCCCAGTACAGCCCGTCCGCAAAGATCGGGGCCTTCAACTGCTCCGGCTTCCCCACCGCGCACAACGCCATGGGCCGCACCGGGCGCCAGTACGCCGGGAACGCGCCCGCGCAGCACTCGTCCACCCAGTCCTCGCGGGTCGGCACCAGATAGGACACGAGCCACCGCGTCGCCCAGTCCGACCGTTGCGCCGCGAGCCGCTCCACCGCGTCCGCGTACTCGCCGTCGTCCGCGACCGCGAGCAGCCCCCTGATCCGCCGCGCGAGCTCGTCCGCCACCTCGACGACGTTGTCCTTGTCCCGGTGGACGGCGCCCACCCACGTCCCCGTCGCATGGGCCGACAGGACCCCGGGCGCGATCCAGTCACCGCCCACGACCCGGTCGCCGACCGTCCGCCCCAGCTCGACCAGCGCGGACGCGGCGAACGCGACGCCGTGCTCGACCACCCACGCGTCGGCGAACACCCGGTGCACCTCGTCCTTGCGGCGCGGCATCCCCAGGACCGTCACCGCCGCGACCACCGCCGCCCCGGCCGGGTCGGGCTCCCCGTCCAGATGCCGCCGCGCGGCCTCCGTGAGCCCCTGGTCGCCGTGCTTCCCCTTCAGCAGCGACGCGACCGCCCCACCGGTCTCCTCGACGAGCCTCCGCGCCGCCTCCGGCGCCCCCACGTCCACCGTGACCTCCGGCCCCGGCGCCCCGCCGCGCCGCGCGTGCAGCGCCCTCCGCCACGTCTCCGGCAGCACCAGGAGGTCCTCGTCTAAAGCGTGATCGTCCATGCCCCCTCACGGTAGAGCAGCGCCCCGACAAACCACCCCCGAACACCACACACCAGCAGCCCGCCTCCCGGACGCCACGCCCCGCCCGCCGTCACCTCGGGCTCTTCCACTTGATCTTCACCCGCTCGGGATCCGACGCCGCCTGGACGCAGGCGAACTGACGGTGCTTCCTGGCGGCGCGCAGTTCCCGGGCGTCCAGCCTCTCGCGGAACTTGACATCCAGCGGCGCACCCCTCACCGGGAGGACGCGTGCCCGGATCTTGTAAATGGTCTCCTTGTTCACCATCACGTGGGTGTCGTCGAGGTCGAGCACCGTGGCCGTGCACTCGATGGTCGGCTCATCACCGGAAACCCCCTCCGACTCACCGGGAATCGCCATGGAGACACCGCCTACCACAGTGAAGATGAGGCCACCCATGATGAAGCCAGTGCTGGTCGAGACGCTTTTCTTCTTCCGCTTGAGCCTGACCGTGACGACGATCCCCCCGATCAGGAAAGGGATGCCGATCATCGCGAACAAGAGACCGGCGAACATAGGCGATGCCTTTCAGTCAACGGATGGAGCAGAACTCGGGAATGATCACCTCGGGCTCGTCCACTTGATCTTCACCCGATGGGGATCCGACACCGCCTGGACGCAGGCGAACTCGCGGTGCCCGCCGACGGCGCCGGCCTCCAGCGCGTCCAAGTACTCGTGGATGACGACCTCCAACGGCGCGCCCTCCGCCGGGACGACCCGCGCCCGGATTCGCATCCCGCGATGGTGCAACCAACGGCTTCGAAGAGGCTCTCGCGTTTCCCCTCGGACCACCGGACCGCGAGGACGATCCCGGCGCCCAAAAGGGGCAGGCTGATGAGCAGGATGAGAACACCGGCGAATGCCATGTTTCCCCCTCCATCCACCCGTACGACAGGCTTCCCTCGCACACCAAAAAGCCAGGAAATACCTAACAGGGCGCGGGAAGGATCATCTCGGGCTCGTCCACTTGATCTTCACACGCTCGGGATCCGACGCCGCTTGAACGCAGGCGAACTTTTGGTGCCCGCCGACGGCCCCGGCCTCCCACGCGTCCAATCTCTCGCGGATGACGACCTCCAAAGGCGCGCCCTCCGTCGGGACGACCCGCACCCGGATCTTGTAGAGGTGCTCCTTGTTGAGCGAGATGTGAGCGTCGTCAGCGTCGAGCACCGTGGCCGTGCATCCGATGGTCGGCTCACCGTCAGAGACCCCCTCCGACTCGCCCGGAATGAACAGGAAGATCCCACCCACGACGATGAACAGGCATCCTCCGACGATATGAGCAACGGCATCGAAGACATCTCTGCGTTCCCGCTTGCGTCTGACCGTGGAGACAATCCCAAGGATCAAAAGAGGTAGGCCGATGAGCAGGACAAGCAAACCGTAGAACGCCATGCTGACCCTTCAATCCAGCCGCACGGCAAGGTTCCCTTTTGACAACAGAAGGCCAGGAAAGGACCTCTTCACAGGCGGCGTCACGGAGATTAGCGAGATCGCCCTCCTCGTCACATCCGTCACATGGCCTGCCTGCGTACGTCATGGCGAGCAGGTCTATAGGCGTGCTCTCGGGGGGTGATCGGACTCCGGACGTTCCCCGGGCGGAAACCGCCGCCCGACACCGACTCCCGCAAGGTGCTGCATGCCGCGCTGGAGGACGCCGAACAGCTCGGCGACATCGTTCCCGACCCGCTGGAGCTGGCGCGCCCGGATGCCGGCGCACCCACCGACACCACGCCGCTGGATCTGCGCCGACCGGGCCCGCGCCCTGCTGGGGCGGCGCTCCAACAGCGACTGCGGGGTGGCATCCACGACCGGGCCGGCGTATCCCGGGCGGCGTCGCGGTCGGGCTGCCCCGCCGGTGTGACCATCACCGCGAGCCATCATTGCTTGCGGCCCTGCGCCTTCGTGCCCGTGGATCGTGCGGGGGTCCGGGTGAGGGGTCGCTCATTCAGGCCGGGCGCGCTGTTGTCGGCGCGGCATGACCGGTGGGGCTAGCCATACCCGAAGACTCCGGTCCGGCCCAGTGCTTCCTTCGCCGGACCGCCGGTTGTATGGACGCGTCTCGCGTAGGCGGGACGCGCCGTCCGCACCCGGACCGAGCCCGCAGGAGAGCCATGAGCCGCGCCATGCCCCGCTCACCGATCCGACGAGTCCTACGGCCGCCACTGGCGGCCTTGCTGGCGAGTGGCCTGCTGGTCGCGAGTCTGGGAACGGCGAAGGCCATGCCCGTGGCGGCGGGCTCAGGGCCCGCTCCCTCCCCGCAGGTCCAGTTCACGCTGCCCGCCCCTACCGGCCACCAGCGCGTCGGCACGGTGTCGCTGCATTTGGTCGACCGGTCCCGACCCGACCCCTGGGTGCCCGCTCAGCCGGACCGCCATCTCATGATCCAGATCTGGTACCCGGCCGCCACCGTCCGCGGACACCCGAACGCGCCGTGGATGACGCCCGCCATCGCGCGCGCATACGAACGGCTCAACAACCTGCCCGTCCTCAACTGGCCGACGACCGCCGGGCACGTCGGCGCTCCGGTTCAGCGGCGCCGGGCGGGGTGGCCCGTGCTCCTGTACTCCCACGGCCTGGGCGGGTGGCGCACGGAGGCCACCGCCCTGATCGAGGACCTCGCCAGCCGCGGCTACGTCGTCGTGACCATCGACCACACCCACGACGCGTTCGCCGTCGAGTTCCCGGACGGACGCCTGGAGCCCTCCGCCATCCCCGAACTCACCGACGACAACGAGGTCGAGCTGACCACCAAGGCGGTCGAGGCCCGCGTCGCGGACACCCGGTTCGTCCTCGACCAACTCGCCGCGCTCAACCGGGGGCGCGACCTGGACGCCGACCACCGGCGACTGCCGCACGGCCTGCGAGGCGCGCTCGACCTGGCCCGCGTCGGGATGTTCGGCCAGTCCGACGGGGGCACCACCACCGCCGCGGCCCTGCACGACGACTCCCGTCTCACCGCCGGGATCAACCTGGACGGAACCCTGTGGACCCCCGCCGCCGTCGCCGGCTCCCGTCGTCCGCTCCTGCTGTTCGGCAGGCAAGAGGAAGACGCCGGGAGGGACGCTTCCTGGGCGACGTTCTGGGCCAACCAGCGCGGCCCGAAGCTGCGACTCAAACTCGCCGGGGCGGCCCACGACACCTTCCTGGACTTCGCCGTGCTGCTGCCACAGGCGGCTCCCATCCTCGGCATCCCGCCGGACGAGGTGGCCAAGGCGGCCGGCACGATCGAGGGGCGACGCGCGGCCGCGGTGGTGCGCGCCTACGTCAGCGCCTACTTCGACCGATACCTGCGCGGCAGGCACAGCGACCTGCTCGACGGACCGTCGTCCCGGTACCCGGAAGTCAGATTCGCCCCCTGACCCTGCACAATTTCCGGACGGAAACTCCCACCCGCCGCCGGTCCAGCCTCGTCCGGCTGGCCTGGGTCAGCGGTGAGCGCGCACGCCAGGCGGCGGAACTGCTCGGCGACCCCGTGTGGACGGCCGTCGCCGCGTTCGGCCGCGCCCACGCCCGTCCCTCGGCCAACCGGCCCCGCGCGCTGATGACCTTGGACCGCGTCGCCGACGCCGTCGAGCCGCACGTGGGCGACGACCGCTTCGCGCGCAAGGTGTACGCGATGCTTCGGTTGTCCGCCGCGCTAGCTTGCGAGGTCGGCGGCGACCACGCCGGGACGCGCGAGCACGCCGCCGAGGCGCGCGCGCATGCCGCCGAGGCCGTCCCGCATCGCCGAGCCTCTCGGCGACCGGCCGGACCTCTGGGAGCTGTTCGGCCCCGCCAACGTCGCCGTCTGGCGCGCGTCCCTGGCCGTGGAGGCGGGTGAGCCCGGCGAGGCCCTCGCCCACGCGGACCGTGTCGAACCGCGCGCCCTCGCGGACCGCGTCGAACCGCGCGCCCTCGCGCCCGGCAACCGCCGCGCCGCACTGCTCATCGAGCGGGCCCGCGCCCACGCCATGCTCGGACGCGCCGCCGACGCCGTCCGCGAGCTGCGAGCCGCCGAGCGCCTCTCCCCCAGCCAGATCCGCAATCACCCCCTCGTCAAGGAGCTGGTCGGGGGCCTCCTCCCGCGCGCCCGGCCCGCGATCTGCGCGGGCTAGCGTGGCGGATGAACCTCGTTTCCGGACGGAAACTTCCGCCCGCCTGAGCGGCCTACGCTGCACCGCCCTACCCGTCTCCCGCCGATCACTCCTGGTACAGCGCCGATCGCTTACCGTGGACGCAGGCGTCGAAAGGTTGGCCATGGCCCTGCCTGGTAACGAGACGAGGCGGATCGGCGAGAACGTCCGCGCCGCCCGCCTGTACCGCGGGATGTCCCTCGAAGTCGCCGCCGGACTCGTCGGCCGCACGAAGGGATGGCTGTCCCGCATCGAGAACGGGCACCTGCGCCTGGAACGGCGCACCGACATCAGTGCCCTCGCCGAGGCCCTCTCCGTCTCGGCCACGGACCTCCTCGGCGAACCCACCCCGATCGTCCGCCCGGAGAACCGCGCGTACGCCGACGTCGTCCGGCTCCGCGAAGTCCTGCTCGACTCCTCCCTGGACGACCCACCCGACATCCCCGCCCGCCCCGTCAACGTCCTCGCCGACCTCAAGCAGGGCCCCATCCTGCGGCAACGCAGGGAGTCGGACCATGCGGCCCTCGCGTCCTCGCTGCCGCCCGTCATCGCCGAACTGCACGTCCACGCCGCCCAAGGCGACGAGAGGACGCGGATCGCCGCGCTCCGGCTGCTCGTCGAACTGTGCGCCGCCGCGACCTCCCTGCTCCGCAACACCGGCCAGGTCGATCTGGCCTGGGTCGCGGCGGACCGCGCTGATCGGGCCGCGCACCTGCTCGACGACCCCGTCATGATCGGGGCCGCCACGTTCAGCCAGGCCCATGCGCGCCGGTCGTCCTCGATGTCGCGCGCGCTGCGGGAGAGCGCCCGAATCGCCGACGGGCTTCAGGACCAGCTCGGTGACGACCGCTTCGCGCACCAGGTGTACGGGATGCTCCGCCTCACGGCGGCCCTCGCCTGCCAGTTGCGATCGGAGCCGGGCGCCGCGTCCGATCAGTTGGACGAGGCGGCCCGTGTGGCCGACCGCGTCGGCGAGCACGCGGACGCCTGGCAGTGGTTCGGCCCCGCCAACGTCGGCGCCTGGCGAACGCTGCTCGCCGTGGAGGCGAGCGAACCCGAGGGGGCGGTCCAGGCCGCCGACGCGACCGATCCCGCACCGCTTCCTCGCGGCCGGAAGGCAGCCCTCCATCTGGAGAAGGGCAGGGCCCTCGCGATGCTCGACCGGAATCTACAGGCGGTCTCCGAGCTGCGACGCGCTGAGAAGCTCGACGCGCAACTGATCCACCATGATCCGATGGTTCGTGACCTCGTCGCCGATCTGTACGACCACTCCTCTCACCGGGATTTGCGTGGGCTGGCTTGGCGCATGAACCTGGCCTGACCGCGGTTTCCCCGGCGAAACTCGGACGCGAGCGCCCTGACTTAGCGTGCCCGTCTCATCACAACTAGTGAGGCGGGATGTGTCGATGACCCGAGGTTCCAACGGGCTGCCGGTCCTCTACTCGTGGGACGTGAAGGTGAGTGCCCGGGGCGGCGCGGGCGGGGTCACCGATGACCCAAAGGTCGCGGTGCGGCGGGTGGACGCGGTGCTGGTGGACGCGCCGCCCGGGGCGTGCGGGGTCGTCCGGAAGGTGCTGCCGAGCACGAGCGGCCGGATCGTCTACGTCGATCTCGGCGAGGTCGGCCGGGCGTGGTGGGACGGGCGCCGCATCGTGTGGACGGCCCGGTGAACGCCGTCCGGCATCTGGACACGCTGGGCGGGGAACTGGCGGCGCGGGGGCATCGCGTGGCGCTCCGCTACGGGCCGCCCGCGCTGCTGCGGGTGTCGCATCCGGCGCTGCCGGTGCTCGGGGAGAGCGTCGCGGTGCGGCCGGGGCCGGACGGGCTGCCGTGGTTCGCGGCGTCCACGGGGGTGCTCCTCGCGCCGTGCTCCGATGTGCCGGAGGCGGCCCGGAAGGTGGTGGACGGGCTGGCGCCGTTCGTGGCGGCGTCCACCGCCCCGGTTCGGCCGGGGCGGTGGGGTCGCCTGTTCAGCCGGTCAGGGATGTGAGGTGGGCGAGGACCTCGGAGGCCGTCACCGGGTCGAGTTCGGCGAAGGTGTGGCCGGTGCCGTCCTTCGGTGGGAAGCGGTGAGGGCGCTCGGTGATCCAGACGTGGGTGAGCCTGTCGGTGTCGCGGCCGTAGGGCATGCCGACCTGGATGCCCGAGAATAGGCTGATCACGACGTAGACCGAGCCGCTCCGGTATTCGAGCCAGTTCTGTGTCCCGTTGTCTTGGGGTCTGCCCCGCTCCCAGCCGTGCTTGTCCAAGGCGAGCAGGCGGCCCATGGGGACCTCGGCGCCCTCGAAGCGGGGCAGGTGCCAGGACGCGGCCTCGTCCGAGGCGAAGGCGTGGACGGGACGGGCGAGCTGCGGGAACGGCTGGAGGATCTCGTAGTCGGCGAACAGTTCCGTCCAGGTGGGGAGGTCGTCACCGAGGTGGATCGGGTGGGGCAGGGCGATCTCGGCGCCGTCCGGGAGCGTGACGGTCTTGTCGTCCACGTCGGCGAGGGTGCGGTCCTCGGCCAGGCGGACGGCGGTGCCGCCGGACGTCCAGACGAGGCGGCGGGCGAGGTGCCAGATCAGCGGGTGGCCGGCGATGTGGTCGCGCCAGTCGGCGGCGGACCAGCGGCGGCCGTTCAGCATCGCGGCCTCCAGCCGTCCTAGCTGGACGGACGCGATGGCGCGGACGTCCTTCTTCAGATCGGCGTAGCGTTGGTAGGCGGCCGGGGCGAGGGACGGGTCGTCCTTCGCGCCGGGCTTCGGCAGCGACTTGCGGAGCTTCCCGTCGTCATCGGTGACGTAGGGCTTGAGCTGCTCGTCGAAGCCGACGGTGAAGCGGCGCGGGCCGTAGTCGAGCGTGAGGGTTCCGGACGCGTCCAAGCCGAAGCGCGGGACGAGGCGGTCGGCGAGCTGCTCGCCGGTGAGGCCGAGGTGCCTCGCGACCTGTGCGATCTTGGCGCGGGCGGCGTCGCGGAGGCCGCCGAACTTCACCTTGCGGGCGATGCCGTCGAGGTGGACGAGCGCGGTCTCGGTACCCATCGCGGCGAGGACATCGAGGCCCTGGACGGCCCGGTGGTGCATGGCCTGCCCCGGCCAGGCCCGCAGGATGGGCGTGAGGCGGCGGACCGTGTCGTCGTCGCCCCAGATGCCCAGCGTGGTCAGGGCCCAGGCGTCGGCGGTGGGCGCTCCGCCGGTCCGCCAGCGCTCGAAGATCGCCCAGGCGAAGGCGGCGAGCGAGGGCGGGTCGCAGGCGTCGTGGACGTCCGAAAGCCCCGGGAAGACATCGTCGCCGGACATCGCCAGCATCGTCGCGATGTGCGCGTTGGCTTCGAGTGGGACGATGCCGCCGCCGCGCAGTGCGACGGCGGGCAGGGTGGCGGGGTCGAGCCAGCCACCGATGCGCGGCGGGTCGAGGAGCGCGACGGCCCACGGGTCGCCGGGGTCGACGCGTGGGACGTCCGCGAGCAGGGGCGCGACGGCTGCGGCGTGCCGTCCGGCCGCGTCCACGACGGCCTCGGGTGACCGCTCCGCCGCGATGAGGCGCAGCGCCAGGGCGGCCTTGGCGCGCAGCGACTCGCGGGCGCCCAGCGCGTCCGGCAGCAGGTAGGGGACGGCGTCGGCGCCGTGCCGCGTCAGCCAGGCGTGCGCGATCCCGGCGTCCTCGCCGCCGCTCGCCAGCCAGCCGGAGACGATGCGGGCCGCCTTGCCGTCGAGGACGGGCAGGAGCGTGCCTCCGGCGTTCTCCGGGCTGTCCTTGGCGGCGTGCAGGACGGGGGCGAGCGCATCGAGTCCGAAGCGCGCGAGGACGGCGTCCACGCCCAGGCCCGAGCGACCTATGTCCGGCTTCCACGTCGCGAGCAGCGGCCGGACGTCGTCCTCGGGTCCCCATGTGAAGAGTTCGACCGAGCGCCACAGGCGGCCGTCGCGCTGCTGCCGGACGGCGTCGTCCCAGTCGGTCTCGGGGGCGGGGCCGGGGCCGGGGGCCCATTTCTCGCGCTCGCCGTCCTCCCAGACGATCTTGGACGGCGGGGGCTTGAGGCCCTTGACGATGACCGGGTCCGGCGCGTCCCACACGCGCCACGGAGGGTCGGTCAGCACACCGGGTAAGGCGTCGGCCATTCGGTTCTCCTTGATTCGGGGGGCGATTCCCGGTTTCGATGCATACCGGCCGCCCGTGGATCCCGTGATCCTCACACGTACCGGCGACACCCCGTGTCCTGGCTGGTGGGAGGGGTGCGGGACGATGGTGGACGGTCGCGCAGAGAAGGGACGGACATGGACATCGGGGACGGGACGCTGGCGGTGGGGGCGGGGCGTCCGCCCGCCGAGAAGTACGCGCCGGCGCTGCCGGGGCCGGTGTTCGCGGCGCACTTCCACCTGCCGGGCGAGCCGGTGGGGCCGTACACGTACGGGCGGGACGCGAACCCGACGTGGACGCTGCTGGAGGCCGCCATCGGCGAGCTGGAGGGCGGCGCGGAGGTCGTCACGTTCGCGTCCGGGATGGCGGCGATCGCGGCCGTGGTGCTGTCGCAGGTCAAGGCGGGCGACGTGGTCGTGATGCCGACCGACTGCTACAACGTGACGCGCGCGCTCAAGGACCGGCTGGAGTCGTACGGCGCCGAGGTGCGGATGGCGCCGACGGCGGACGACGCGCAGCTCGGGGTGCTGGACGGGGCGCGGCTGGTGTGGCTGGAGACGCCGTCCAACCCGAACCTGGACGTGTGCGACATCGCGCGGATCGCGGACGCCGCGCACGCGGGGGGCGCGCTCGTCGCGGTCGACAACACGCTGTCCACGCCGCTCGGGCAGCGGCCCCTCGATCTCGGCGCGGACTTCTCGGTGGCGAGCGACACCAAGGCGATGAGCGGGCACGGCGACCTGCTCCTCGGGCACGTCGCGACGCGTGACGCCGGGCTGGCGGAGAGCGTGCGGCTGTGGCGCAAGACCGTCGGAGCGATCCCGGGGCCGATGGAGGCGTGGCTCGCGCACCGGTCCCTGGCCACGCTGCACCTGCGGCTGGACCGGCAGGCCGCGAACGCCCTCGCGCTCGCGACGGCGCTGAAGGACCGGCCCGAGGTGTCCGGGCTGCGGTATCCGGGGCTGCCGGACGACCCGTCGCACGAGCTGGCGTCCCGGCAGATGCGCCGGTTCGGGTGCGTCGTGTCGTTCACGCTGCCGGACGAGGCGTTCGCGGAGCGGTTCCTCGGCGCGCTGCGGTTCGCGGCGCAGGCCACGAGCTTCGGCAGCGTGCACAGCTCGGCGGAGCGGCGGGGCCGGTGGGGCGGCGACGCGGTGGAGCCCGGGTTCGTCCGGTTCTCCGTGGGCGTGGAGGACGCCGGAGACCTCGTCCCGGACGTGCTCCGCGCACTCGACGAGGCCGCGAAAAACAGGTGACCCGCGGGCCGGTGAAGCCTTACCGTTCCGGCCCATGAGCGATGAGGCACGGGCACTCCTGGAAGGCGGCGACATCCCCGGACTCCTGCGGCATCTGCGGTTCCACGCGGAGGAGATGAACCTCGCGGAGGTCGCGCGGCTGATGGAGGGCGCGGCGGCGCTGTCGGGGTTCGACGACCTGCGGGAGGCCGCCGCGGCGGTGGCCGTCCAGGCGGCGCCGCAGGAGCTGTACGACTTCGGGTACGCGTGCGTCGAGCGCGGCGTGCCGTTCCTGGCGGTGCCCGCGCTGCGGGAGGCGCTGCGGCTCGTGCCCCGGGAGAAGGCGCTCGTCATGGAGCTGGTCTCGGCCCTGGAGCGCGAGGAGCGGCACGAGGAGGCCGTCGCCGTCCTGGACGATCAGTCCGCGCTGGACGACTGGCCCGACCGCTACCTGCTCGCCCACAACGCGCTCATGGCCGGTGACCTGGACCGCGCGTCGGACGAGGCCGCGCGGCTGGCCACCCCGGCGGACGACCGGTGGCTGCCCGCCCGCGACCGGCTGGCGCGGGCGCTCGGCCGGGCGGAGGCGGCGCGGTCCGCCGGGCCCCTCGACGACCGGGACCTGCGCGGCTGGCACTTCGCGCTCGGCGGCGGCGTGCTGCTGACGCTGTCGCCGTTCGGGTTCGACGACGGCATGAACGGCCGCTTCGCCTACCTCGGCGACAGCTATGACGCGTGCCGCCGGAGCATCGAGCGGCTGCGCCTCGTCCTGGACGCGGCAGGGCAGCGGCCGCGCGAGGTCGCCCTGCTGGACGACCGGTCCAGCCGGATCCTGGGCCTCGCCACGGCGGAGGTGCTCGGGCTGCCCGCGCGGCCGTTCGAGCCGGGCCGTCCCAGCGTGCTCGTGGTGGCCTACGACCTCCGCGAGGTCGACGCGGGACCGCTGTGGGAGCGGGCCGAGGAGCAGATCCTGTTCGAGCACGCCACCTGCTGGACGGACCCGCCGCAGGTCAGCGCGGACGTCAGCGGCGTCCTGCACCAGACCGTCACCCGTCCGTGGGGCGAGCGGCTGCGGCTCGACCCGGAGCGCCGCGAACCGGAGCGGCTGCCCGAGGACGAGCGGTCGCCCGAGGAGCTGGCGTCCGAGATCGTCCGCGCCGACCCGCAGGCGGAGCCCGGCGACGACGGCGCCCCCGCCGACGGCGACGACGTGCTGACCGCGTTCGTCGCCGCCGTCCGCGACCGCTGGCTCACCGGGACGCGGGACGCGGTCCACTCCCCCGGCCCGGTGCACAGCTCCCGGTTCCTATAGCAGCGACTCCAGGTCGAGGAGGAGTTCGGAGAGGACGACCGGGTCGAGGTCGGCGAAGCCGTGCGGGATGGGCGGGTCCGCGCTGTGCGGGGCGGGCGCCATCCGGACGCGCGTGAGCGTCTGGGTGGAGGTCATGTTCACGTAGCCGACCGCGATGCCGGGGTTCAGGTCGATCACGACGTGGCGGTCCGGGGCGACCTGCTTGGAGATCCATTCTTCGATGCCGCCGTCCTGCGGCGTGCCCCGCACCCAGCCGGCGCGCGTCAGGCCGAGGATCTTCCCGTACGGGACGGACAGGCCCTCGAACCGCGCCAGTCGGCCGTCCTCGCCCTCGCCCTCGTCCAGGGTGAGGACGGGGCGGCCGAGCTGCGGGAACGGCTGGAGGATCTCGTAGTCGGCGAACAGCTCCGACCAGGCCGCGACCTCCTCGCCGAGGTGGAGGGGATGGGCGATGCCGACGTGGGCCGCGTCGGGGATCGTGAACGGCCGCTCGTTGACGTCGGTGGGCGTCCGGTCCTCGGCGAGCCGGAACGCGGCGGTATCGGACGCGGCGGCGCCGGTCGTCCAGACCAGGCGCTTCGCGACGTGCCAGATGAGCGGGTGGTCGACGAAGAAGGCGCGGAAGTCGGCGGGCGTCCAGCGGCGGCCCGCGACCATCGCGGACTCCAGGCGCGCGGCCTGGTCGCCCGCGATCGCGCGGACGTCCTTCTTCAAGGCCGCGAAACGCGCGTACGCGGCGGGCGCGAGGTCGGGGTCGTCCTTGGCGCCGGGCTTCGGGAGGGCCTTGCGGCGCTTGCCGTCGTCGCCGGTCACGTAGGGCTTGAGCTGCTCGTCGAAGCCGACCGTGAAGCGGCGCGGACCGTAGTCGAGCGTCATGGTCCCGGCGGCGTCGAGGCCGAAGTCCGGGACGAGCCGGTCGGCGAGCTCGTCGGCGGTGAGGCCCCGGTCGGCGGCGAGCCGCTGGAGCCGGATCTCCGCCTGCCGCTGGAGGCCCTTGTACTTCACCTTCCGCGCGATGCGGCTCAGTTCGATCAGCGCCATGTCGCCGGAGCGTTCGCCGATCGCGACCAGCGCGTCCAGGCCCGCGACGGCGCGGTCGTGGCCGCTCTGCCCCGGCCATTCGCGGATGAGCGGGGTGAGGCGGCGGACGGTCTCGGCGTCGCCGAACCGGCCGAGCGCGGGCAGCACGAACCCGGACCGGCCGGGCATGCCCGCCGTCCGCCACGCCTCGAACATGCCCCACGCGAACGCGGTCAGCGAGGCCGGTTCGCACGCGGCGGCGGCCTCGGCGACGGCGTCCTCCACGCCGGGGTAGGCGTCCGGGCGCTCCGCCATGGCCAGCAGGAGCACGAAGGTGCGGACGGCGTCGGCGGGGAGTTCCCGGCCGCCGCGCAGGACCGGGGGCGGCAGCGCGCCCGGCTCCACCCACGCCGGGAGGACGGGGGGCTTGGCCGCCTGCTGGTGCGCGGGGACGTACCTCGGCGCGGTCGCGAGCAGTTCGGCGACCGCCTTGGCCGCCTCGTCTCCGTGGACGCGGGCCGCCTCGGCGACGTCGCCGCCGACCTCCTCGTGGATCCAGCGCAGCGCGTGGACGGCGGTGCGGCGGGCGGCGCGGCGCTTGCCGAGCGCGTCCGGGACCAGGTACGGGACGGCGGCGAGACCGTGCCGCCCGAACCACTCGCGGGCCAGGGGCTGGGCGGACTTCAGCCGGTACAGCCAGTCCGCCATCAGCCGGGCGACCTCGGCGTCCAGGAAGGGCAGCAGCGCGGGGCCGGTGCCGTGCGGGTTTGACCTGCCCAGGCGGACCGCGACGTCCCGTGCGTCGCCCTCGAAGCGGCCGATGATCGGACGCAGCGAGTGGGCGAAGTCCCACGTGACGGTCGGTGCCCAGTCGGCGAGGAGCGGCCGGACGAGGTGCTCCGGGCCCAAGGCGAGAAGGGTCGCCTGCGTGGGCGGGTAGTGCATCCGGCCGTCGCGGAACTGCTCGACGGCCGCCTCCCATTCGTCGCCATGCCACTTGCCGTACTGGCTCGCCGCCCATTCCTCGCGCTCGCCCGGCAGCCAGGCGATGTGCCGGTCGTCCGGCGGGACGAGCCCCGGGACGAGGATCTGGGCGTCGTCCTTCGGCGCTTCGGGAGCGCGTGACCACGGCGGGTCGACCAGCGCCTTCGGCAGTGCCTCGGCCATCATCGCTCCTTCAATGCGTTGAGGTCGGCGAGGATCTCGGACATGAGGACGGCGTCCACCTCGCCCAGCGGCGGCCCGGCGGGTCCGTGCCCGTCCCGGACACGGCTCGCGTGGACGCGGGTGAGGCGCTGCTCGCCGGACAGGTTCGGCTGGCCCGCCACGATGCCCGGATCGAGCTCGACGACGACGTACCGGTCGTCGCCGACGCGGCGGACGATCGTGGTCCCGATCCCGCCGTCGCCGATCGGCCCGCGATCCCAGCCGCGCCGGGTCAGCCCGAGCACCGCGCCGAACGGGACGGTCGCGCCCTCGAACCGCTCCAGCCTCGTGCCCGCGCGCTCCTCGTCCGTCAGCGTGTGGACGGGCCGCGCGAGCTGCGGGAACGGCTGGAGGATCTCGTAGTCGGCGAACAGCTCCGCCCACGCCTTCAGGTCGTCGCCGAGGCGGAGCGGGTGGGCGACGCCGACGTCCGCCGCGTCCGGGAAGTCGAGCGGGGCGTCGTGGACGTCCGCGAGGGTGCGGTCTTCGGCGACGCGGAACGCGCTCGGGCTTCCGGTCGCGTCCCAGGTCTGCCAGACGACCCGCCGGGCCAGGTGCCACAGCAGCGGATGCTCCGCGAAGTGGGCGCGGAACTCCGCCGCCGTCCAGCGCTCGCCCGTCACCATCGCGGTCTCCAGCCGGTGGACGCGGTCGGCGGCGACGGTCCGGACGTCCTTGCGCAGCGCGTCGTAGCGGGCACGCGCTGCCTCCGCGCGGGCGGCGTCGTCTCGCGCGCCGGGCTTGGGCAGGGCCTTGCGCGGCTTGCCCTTGTCGTCCCGGACGTACGGTTTGAGCTGCTCGTCGAACCCGACGGTGAAGCGGCGCGGGCCGTAGTCGAGGACCATGCTCCCGTCCGCGTCCAGGCTGAAGTCGGGGACGAGCCGGTCGGTGAGCCGCTCGGCGGTCAGGCCCCGCTCGCGCGCCAGCTCACCGATCATCGCGTGGGCTCGCTCGCGCAGCGGCTTGTCCTTCGACCGCGCGACACCCGCGACCTGGAGCAGCGCTGTCGTGGTGCCGATCGCCGCGAGGGTCTCCAGTCCCGCCGCGGCGCGGGCGAACTTCGACCATCCCGGGCAGGCGCGGACCACCGGGCCGAGGCGGCGGGCGGTCTCGTCGTCGCCGACGCGGGCGAGCACGCGCAGGGCCCAGTTGTGCGTGCTCGGCCGCCCGGCGTCCAGCCAGCGGGTGAACAGCGCCCAGGCCAGCTCGGCGACGGCGCCCGGCTCGCAGGCGGCGACGGCCTCGTCCAGCCACCCGGACGCCGCCGGATACGCGTCGGGCGCCTTCGTCATCGCCAGCAGCAGCACCAGGGCGCGGACGGCGTCCGGCGGCAGCACGTCCCGGCCGCCGCGCAGCGGGACCGGCGGTAGCGTGCTGGGATCGGCCCACACTGGGAGCGGCGGCGGGGCCTGCACGTCCTTCCGCAGGTCGGCGGCGAGCAGGCGCCCGATCGCGGCGGCGGCCTCGTCGCCGTGGACGCGGGCCGCGCCGACGACCGCGTCCGGGCCTTCGGACGCGGCGATGATCCGCAGGACGTGCGCCGCGTTCGTGCGCGGCGCCGTGGGCCGGGCGAGCGCGTCCGGCACGAGGAACGGCACCGCCGCCACGCCGTGCCGTTCGAGGTAAGCGCTGGTCAGCGCCGCCATCGTCGGGACGCGGCAGGCCCAGTGGGCGATCAGCCGGACCACGTCCGCGTCCAGGAACGGCAGGAGGATCGCGCCCGTGCGGGTCCGCTCGTACTCCGCCGCGTGGAGCGCCGCGTCCCGGGCCAGGACGCCGAACCGGGCGACGACCGGCCTCAGCGCGTCGGCGAGGTCCCACGACTCCGGACGCCACGACGCCACGAAAGGCCGGACGGCGTCCTCCGGGCCCTGCGCGAAGAGCGCCGCGAGCCACCGGTGGTCGCCGCTCGCGCCCGCCCGGTACTGGCGCAGGACGCGGTCGAGCGCCGCGTCGTCGAACGCGACCGAGGCTCGGGTGGCCGCCCAGGCGTCCCGCTCCCCCGGCTTCCACGCCAGGACGCGGTCGGCCGGGGGCAGAAGGCCCGGGACGAGGTCCTCCGGCTGCTTCTTCGTCTTCTTGATCCCCGCCCACGGCGGGCTCAGCAGGACGTCCGGGATCGCGGTCATCGCGGCGTCCCGGTCAGGTGGACGAGGTCGGCGAGGATCTCCGAGGCGATGACCGGGTCGAGATCGGCGGCGCCCACGGTGGTGCCGCCCCGCCAGAAGCCGTCGGGCCTGCTGAGCAGGCCGACGCGGTCGAGGGTCTGCTCCGGCGCCATGTCGGTGGCGGCGACGGAGATGCCCGGATCGAGGTCGATGACGACGTACCGGTCCGGGGCGACGCGCCGCGAGATCCAGGGCTCGACGCCCGCGTCCTGCGGGACGCCGCGCTCCCAGCCGCGCCGCTCCAGCCCGAGGACCCTGCCGACCGGGACCGTCGCGCCCTCGAACCGGGCGAGCCGCCCGCTCGCGCGCTCCTCGGCGGTGAGCTCGTGGACACCGCGTCCGAGCTGCGGGAACGGCTGGAGGATCTGGTAGTCGGCGAACAGCTCCGACCAGGCCGCGAGCGACGCGCCGAGGTCGACCGGATGCGCGACGCGGACGCTCGCCGAGTCCGGGAGGGTGAGGACGTCGTCGTCCGCGCCGGCGAAGGTGCGGTCCTCGGCGACGCGGAACGCCGCCGCCTTGCCGCCGCCGTCCTCGCCCTCGTCCTCGGTGGAGATCCACACCAGGCGGCGGACGATGTGGCCGACGAGCGGGTGCCCGGCGAGCAGGTCCCGGAACTCGGCCATGGACCAGCGGCGGCGCGTCACCATCGCCGTCTCCAGGCGGCGGACCTGGTCGGCGGCGACGGTGCGGACGTCCTTCTTGAGCGCCGAGAACGCCTTGTAGGCGGCGGGCGCGAGGTCGGGGTCGTCCTTGGCGCCGGGCTTCGGCAGGGCCTTGCGGCGCGTGCCGTCCTCGTCGGCGACG
Organism: Actinomadura fibrosa; assembly: GCF_900659615.1. Classification (GTDB taxonomy): domain Bacteria; phylum Actinomycetota; class Actinomycetes; order Streptosporangiales; family Streptosporangiaceae; genus Spirillospora; species Spirillospora fibrosa. Next base: position 42,765 of record NZ_CAACUY010000027.1, read on the forward strand.
TGCGGCCTGAGCTGCTCGTCGAACCCGACCGTGAAGCGGCGCGGGCCGTAGTCGAGGACCATGCTCCCGTCCGCGTCCAGGCCGAGGTCGGGGACGAGCCGGTCGGCGAGCTGCTCGGCCGTCAGCCGCAGCCCGGCGGCGACCTCCGCCATCTTCTCCTGCGCCCGCTTCCGGAGCGCCTTGTACTTCACCCGCTGGGAGATCGCGTGCAGGTGCGTCAGCGCGACGCCGGTGCCGATCTCGGCGAGGACGTCCAGGCCGTTCACCGCCTTGGCATGGCCGCCCTCGCCGGGCCAGGCGCGGATCACCGGCGTGAGGCGGCGGACGGTCTCGTCGTCGCCGATCAGCCCGAGCTGCGTCAGCGCCCACCCGTCCTTGGGCGGCGCGCCGTGCGACTCCCAGCGGCGGAACACCGCCCAGCCAAACTCGGCGAGCGAGCCCGGGTCGCACACCTCGCGGACGGTGTCGAGGCCCGCATAGGCGTCGCCGGGCTTGGACAGCGCGAGCATCGTGAGGACGTGCTCCGCCGCCGCGTCCGGGAGGGCGTGCGTGCGGTCCCGCAGGAGGATCTGCGGGAGCGCGCGGGCGTCGGCCCAGTCACCGATCACGGGCATCTTGGCGGGCAGGACGTCCGCGGGGTCCGTCGCCAGCAGCGCCTTGATCGCCCGCGCCGCCGGTTCGCCGTGGACGCGGGCCGCCTCGACGACCGCCTCGGCGCCGTGCCGCGCGGCGATCACGCGCAGCGCGGCCTCGGCGGCGCGCCGTCCGGCGCCCGCCTTGCCCGAGGCGGGCCCCAGCGCTGCGGGGACCAGCGCCGGGACGGCCGCCGTGCCGTGCCGGCCGAACCAGGCGCGGGCGGTCTTCCCCGCCTGCTTGAGCCGGACCAGCCAGTCGGCCATCGTGCTCGCGACCTCGTCGCCGAGGAACGGCATCAGGAGCACGCCCGCGTTGGCGGGATCGCGCCGGGCCGCGGCCAGGGCGGGGGCGAGCGCGTCCAGCTCGAACCGGGCGACGACCACCCGCATCCACTCGTCCACGTCCCAGGTCTGGGGCGGCTCCCAGCCGTCCAGCAACGGCCGGACCAGCTCCTCCGGCCCCTCCACGAACAGCAGCGTGTGCATGTACGGGGGGAGATCGCCCGCCTTGAACCGCTCTACCTGGACCGGCCATTCCAGCCGCTCGACCCACCGCCACAGGTGGTGCAGATCGACCGTCCACGCGTCGCGCTCGCCCGGCTCCCAGACGATGCGCCGCGTCCCCGGCGGAGTCAGGCCCTTGACGACCACGGGCTTGGCCTTCGGGCGGGCGCGCGTCCACGGCGGCGCGGCGAACAGCGGCGGCAGCGACGCGGCCTCCGGATACCGTTCCGTCGCCTTCTGGACGGCCCGGATCGCGGCGCGCGACTCCTCCGGCAACTCCGGAAGCACCTCCTCGACGAGCCCCGGATGGGCGAGAAGGTGCGCCGACAACGTCTCCCTCACCGCGGGGACGTCCGCCGCGCGGGCGAGCAGCCGCAGGGCCTGCCTCGGGAACCTCTTCGCCGCGCGGCTCACGGCGGCCTGCACATGCGGGCGGCCGATCCGATCGACGAGCGCCTGGAACGCCTCGTCGGCGGGTAGCCGCGCGAGGACGTCCAGCAGCGTCCGCGTCATCGCGACGTCGATGTAGCGCTCGTCGGCGGCCGCGGCCAGCAGCGGCGCCGCGGCCGCCGGGCCGATGCCCTCGACCAGGGTGGTGAAGACGCTCAGGCTGTGCTCGTCATGGCTGAGCGCCAGCCGGTGCGTCCGCGGCTGGTCCGGCTGTCCGAGGGAGCAGAACACCATCCAGCGCACCAGCGACTCGTCCACGGAGAGGGACGGCGCGGCGGCGCAGACGTCGTCGACCCAGTCCTCCCGGGTCGGGACCAGGTACGACACGACGACCTTCCGGAGGCGCGTGCCGCGGTGGTCCGCCAACCTCGCGACCGCCTCGGCGTACACGCCGTCGTCCGCCGCGGCGAGGAGCCCGCGCACGTGCCGGGCGGCCTCCTCCTGGTGCCACCAGCCGCCGATGTAGTCGCGGGGCCTGCGGTCCCTGACGCCCCGCCAGGTGCGGGCGCCGCCGGAGCTGGTGTAGTCGGTGGTGACCTCGCAGAGCTCCGCGTAGGCGCAGGCGGCGAACGGCAGGCCGTGCTCGGCGGTCCAGGCGTCCGGGAACGGGTCCCTGTCGTCGAACCGGAGGAAGCCCTGCGTGGAGTACGTCAGGTGAGCGATCACCGCCGCGCCGACGGGGTCCGGTTCGCCGCGCAGGTACGCGCGGGCGCACTCGGCCAGGCCCGGATCCGTGCCGGGGAGCGCGAGAACGTCCTCGATCTCCGGACGGGCCGCGTCCAGGAGCGACCGCACCTTCTCCGCGGCGTCCTTGTCGGGGCGCACCTCCGGCCGCGGCCCCAGACGGTCGCGGCGGGGGTGCCGCTCGCGCAGCCACGCTTCGGGGAGATCTAAGGCGTTCTCGTCGGGCGGCGGGAAGGCGGGTGCGCTCATGCCGCCACACCGTAGGGGAGATCTCCGACAAACCGACCGGGAACGGCGAAGGCCGGTCAGGAACCCTTGCGGACGTCCCGTTCGACGAGGTCGGCGGCCTTGCGGGCGGCGACGAGGATCGGGTCCCACACGGGCGCGTAGGGCGGGGCGTAGCCGAGGTCGAGCCCCGTCATCTCCTCGACCGTCATGCCGTTCCACAGCGCGATGGCCAGGCCGTCGATGCGCTTGGCGGCGTTCTCCTCGCCGACGATCTGCCCGCCGAGCAGGCGGCCGGAGCGGCGCTCGGCGATCAGCTTCGTCTTCATCGTGACGGCGCCCGGGTAGTACCCGGCGCGGGTCGTGGACTCGATCAGCGCGGTCACCGTCGAGAACCCGGCGGCGGCGGCCTCCCGCTCGTTCAGGCCGGTGCGCGCGACCTCGTACTGGCAGATCTTGGAGACCGCGGTGCCGATCACGCCGGGGAACGTCGCGTACCCGCCGCCGATGTTGATCCCCGCGATCCGGCCCTGCTTGTTGGCGTGCGTGCCGAGCGCGATCGCGACGGGCGCGCCCGACACGAGGTGCCGGCTCTCGACGCAGTCGCCCGCCGCCCAGACGCCCTCGGCGCGGGTCCGCATCCGCCGGTCGGTGACGATGCCGCCGGTCGGGCCGACCTCGATCCCCGCCGCGCGGGCCAGGTCGGACGCGGGCCGCACCCCGAGCCCGAGGACGACCAGGTCGGCGGGCAGCACCGACTCCCGCGTGCGGACGGCGGTCACGTGCCCGGACTCGGTGTCGAAGCCCTCGACGGGCTCGCCCAGGTGCAGCTCGACGCCGATGCCGCGCATCGCGTCGGCGACCAGCGCGCCCATGTCCGGGTCGAGGGTGCCCATCGGCTGCTCGGCGGCGTCCACGAGGGCCACCTCCAGGCCCCGCGACACCAGCGCCTCGGCCATCTCCAGCCCGATGTAGCCGCCGCCGACGACGACCGCCCGGCGCGGCCCGTCCTCGTCCAGGACGCGGCGGAGGCGGATGCCGTCCTCCAGCACCTGCACGCCGTGGACGCCCTCCGCGTCCGCCCCGGGCAGCTTGGGACGCGCGGGCACCGCACCGGTCGCGATCACAAGCTGGTCGTAGGGCTCCCATGCCTCGCCGCCCCCGTCCAGGTCGCGGACGCGGACCCGGCCGCCGTCGAGGTCGATCTCCGTCGCCTCGCGTCGGAGCCGCAGGTCGATGTCGTTGTCGCGGAACTCGGCGGGCGTCCGCGCGATCAGCTGGTCGGCGTCCTCGACCGCGCCGCCCACCAGGTACGGGATGCCGCACGCCGAGTAGGACGCGTAGCGGCCCCGCTCCAGGACGGTGATCGCCAGATCGTCCGCCCCGCGCCGCCGGCGCGCCTGCGACGCCGCGCTCATCCCCGCCGCGTCGCCTCCGATGACGAGCAGCCGCTCGGGTCCGGCCATCCCCCCCACCTCCCGATGATCACTCCTGCGGTGCGGCGAGCGTAGCGCGGGCCCGGAGGCCGTAGATCCTGCGGGCGTTGCCGGACGCGACGAGGGCGGCGACGCGGCGGGCGTCCGCGGGCGTCCAGGCGCCGTCGTCGGCGCCCCCGGCGAGCATCCCGGCGAGGCCCCGGCGGAACAGCAGCGCGCCGAGGTGGTAGAACTCGGCCAGGCCGAACGCGTCGGAGGAGTACAGCACCTTCCCGAACGGCGCCAGCTCCAGCAGCTCGGCGATCAGCGCCGGGGCGCGGTGGCCGAGGTTGTGGGTGGCGAGCCCGGCGTCCACGTACACGTTCGGGAGCACCTGCGCGAGGTAGCCCGCGTGCCGGTGGAACGGATAGTTGTGCAGCAGCATCGCGGGCGTCCCGGCGGCGTCCATCGCCCGCAGCAGCTCGATGAGCAGGAGCGGGTCGCCGCGCCGCAGGTCGGCGTCCACGTCCCCGAGCCCGACGTGGAACTGCACCGGCAGTCCCGCGTCCACCGCGCACCAGACGAGGAACCGGTGCAGGACCTCGTCGCAGACGCGCGGCGCCGAGGTCGCCGCCGCGCGCAGCAGTCGTCCCGCCGCGGCGGCCACCTCCGCGTCGCGCGGGCGCTCGCCCGACAGCTCCAGCCCCGCGCGGTACGCGGCGATGGACTTCGCGCCCACGGCGGTCGCGGCCCGCTCGGCGACCCTGGCGCGCACCTCGTCCGCGAACCCCTCGGCGGACACACCGGACGAGGCGGCGTCCTCCGCCACCCGCTCCAGCCGGACGATCTCGTACGCCTCCGCCCCCGCGAGCCGTCCGAGCTCGGGCGGATCGAGGATCGCGCTCGGCGTGTAGCCGGTGTCCACGCAGAGGACGTCCAGGCCGGCGGCCTCCAGGAACCGGCGGTTCACCTCGGCCGCGCCCAGCTCGGCGCGCCGGGCCAGGTAGTCGTCCGGCTCCGCGTGCGCGTCCAGGCCGAGGACGGGCGGGCACCACCGCCGCAGCGCGAAGCCGACCTGCGAGTCGAACGGGCTCGTCCCCGGCGGCCCGCCCGTCTCCGCCTCGGTCAGCAGCGCCTCGAACGCCGGACGGTCGAGATCGCGGTCCAGCACGCCGTGGCAGTGGTGGTCGGCCAGCGGCAGCGACTCCAGCCATTCGAGCACGACACCCGTCCCTTCCCTTCCCTGAAACGCCCGGTCGTTCTCCCTACGATCCTGTAGTGCCCCCCACCGCACGCCGCGCCACACCGCGCGCCCGCCGTCCGACGCCGTCACCTCCGGTCAGGAGCACCCACATGGAAGATTCCGGACATCCCGCCGTCCTCGACGGGCCCGCCCGCGCCAGGCTCGGCGCCCGGGCCGCCGAGGCCGCCCGCCGGCTCGCCGGCGAGGACATCGTCGCGGTCGCGCTCACCTGGGTGGACGTCAGCGGCATCACGCGGACGAAGACCGTCCCGGTGAGCCGGCTGGAGCACGCCGCCGCGTGGGGCGTCGGCATGTCCCCGGTGTTCGACGTCTTCCTCCTGGACGACTCCATCGTCTCCGGCCGGTACGTGGGCGGCCCCACCGGCGACCTGCGGCTCCACCCCGCGCTGGACCGGCTCGTCCCCATGGCTGCATTGCCCGGCTGGGCCCACGCGCCCGCCACCCGGTACGCGCAGGACGGCACCGTCCACCCCCTGGACGCGCGGGCGCTCCTCACCCGGGAGGCGGCGCGGCTCGCGGCGGACGGCCGGTCCGTGCGGGCCGCGTTCGAGATCGAGTGGGCGGTGTCGGAGAGCGGCGGCGACGACTTCTCCCCCGCCTGCCACGGCCCCGCGTACGGGATGACGCGGATCAGCGAACTGTCCGGCTACCTGCGGGACCTGCTGAAGGCCCTCGCCGCGTCGGGCGTCGCCGTCGAGCAGCTCCACCCCGAGTACGCCGCCGGCCAGTACGAGATCTCGGTCGCCGCCGAGGACCCGGTCGGTGCCGCCGACACCGCCGTCCTGGTCAGGGAGACGATCCGGGCCGTGTCGATGGCGCACGACATGGTCGCCTCGTTCTCCCCGAAGGTCGAGGCGGACACGGTCGGCAACGGCGCCCACGTCCACCTAAGCCTGTGGCAGGACGGCACCGAAGCCCACGGAGGCTCGGAGGGCCTCGTCGGCGCGGAGGGACGCGCGGGCGGGGAGGGGCGTGCCGGCAGGGAGAGCCTTTTCGCCGCGGGTGGGCGGGGGCCGGTCAACGCGATGGCGGGGGGTGACGGCGCGGCCGGGATGACGGCCGCCGGGGAGGCGTTCGCGGCCGGGATCCTGGAGCGCCTTCCCGCGCTCCTCGCCGTGGGCGCGCCGGCGGTCGCGAGCTACCTGCGGCTCGTCCCGTCCCACTGGGCGGGCGCGTTCGCCTGCTGGGGACCGGAGAACCGCGAGGCGGCGCTGCGGTTCATCACCGGCGCCGAGGGCGAGCGCGCGGGCGCGGCGAACCTGGAGGTCAAGTGCTTCGACGGCGCCGCGAACCCCTACCTGGCGCTGGCCGCGCTCCTCGCGGCGGGACGGCACGGGATCGGCGCGGAGCTGACGCTTCCCGAGCCGATCGGCGTCGACCCCGGCCTGCTGTCCCCGGACGAGCGCGCGGCCCGCGGCATCGAGCCGCTGCCGTCGTCGCTGGCGGACGCGGTGGCGGCGTTCGAGGCGGACACCGTCCTGCGGGAGGCGCTCGGCGAGGCCGCGGCCGACACGGTCGCGACGGTCCGCCGCGGCGAGATCGCGCTGCTGGACGGGGCGACGCCGCAGGAGGTGGCCGCCGTGACCCGCTGGCGGCACTGACCGGGCCCCGTCAGGATGAGGCGGGAGGCGCGTCCCCCTGGCAGGCGATCACGGTGCCGGCGTCGAACGGCTGCACGCGCACCTGCATCTCGCCGCAGGCGCAGCGGGTGTAGGTCACCACGCCCTCCGACGTCAGATGCCGGGAGAGCACCTCGTACACCTCGGTCTGGGGCCAGCCGCAGCGCGGGCATTCCTCCACCGTCGCGTCCTCACGGATTATGATGCTCTGTAAGGCTTAAAACTAAGATGTCGGATACAGCATGGCACGGAGGCGGGAGCCGGGGCAATGCGGATCACTGGGTACAGGAGCCACGGGGTGGCCGCGGCCGTCGCGCTCGTCAACGCCGTGACCAGCACGGGCGGTGATGACTCCGACGGCGCGCTGCGCGCCCTCCTGCGCGACAACGAGTTCTTCTGGCAGCAGTTCGACACCCGCGACGCCGACGACTTCCGCCGCTGGGGGCGGACGCTCCGCCCGTTCTTCGAGGCGTCCGGCGTCGAGGAGGCGATGGCGCTGCTGAACGGGCTGATGCTGGCCGTGCCGATGCACCCGCACCTGTCCGACCACGAGCCGCACGGGCTGCACATCCACTACGCGCCGCCGTCGTCCCGGCTGCCGGACCGCTTCCGCGCCACCACGCTGATGAACCTCGCCGAGCTGGTCGTCGAGCACGGCCTCACCCGGACGGGCGTCTGCGCCGCGGACGGCTGCGACCGCGTCTACGCCGACACCTCGCGCGCGGGCCGCCGCCGCTTCTGCTCCGAGACGTGCGCCAACCGGACCAACGTCGCCGCCTTCCGCGCCCGCCACCGCACCTGACCCGGTGGCGGGTGGGTGAGGCCGGGATCACGTGGTTTTGCCGCAGATTTGCGCGGACGCGGGAAGATGGTGGGCGCGAATCCTATTGAGTGAAGAGTGTCCGCCCGGTACGCCCGGCAACGCGAACACCGTCCCGGACCGCCGCCCGCGGCCGGGGCGTGACCCGTACCGCGACGAGAGACCTCTACGCACCATTGACTGTACGCACCATGTCCTTCGCCTTTTTCCGTTCCGGCCGCCGCACCGACGGCCACCCGCGCCTCCAGGTGGCGACGGAGGTGCAGTCCACCGTCTTCCGCATCGCCCGGCTGACCGCGACCGCCGTCCTCGCCTTCGTGGCGGCGCTCGCGGTGCTGCCCGCCGGCGGGCCGCAGCCGCTGCTGGCCCCGCTGACGGCGCTGCTCGTCGTCCAGTACTCCGTCTACCAGACGATCAAGTCGAGCGTCCTGCGGGTCCTCTCGGTGACCTCGGGGGTGCTCGTGGCGGTGCTGTTCGCCGGCACCATCGGGTTCTCCTGGTGGACGCTCGGCCTCACGATCGGCGCCGCGCTCACCATCGGGCACCTGCTGCGCCTCGGCGAGCACGTGCTGGAGGTGCCGATCAGCGCGATGCTCATCTTCGCGCTGGGCTCCGCCAGCGAGTCCGCCGCCGCCGACCGCGTCCTGGAGACCCTCGTCGGCGCCGGGACGGGGCTGGTCGCGACGCTCGTCGCGCCGTCGGTGCGGGTCCGGCCCGCCGAGCAGGCCGTCCAGCAGATCACCGACCGGCTGGCGGCGCTCATCGGCGACATCGCCCGCGACCTGCGGGGCGATCCCGCCACCGGGGAGGCGGAGCGGTGGCAGCGCGAGGCCGAGCGCCTCGCCCGCGACATCGTCAGCACCGACCAGGCGCTCGGCGCCGCCGAGGAGAGCGTCCGGCTCAACCCGCGCGCCCGGCGGCTCGTGGACGCGGGCGTCGCGCTGCGCAACGCCATCGAGACGATGGAGCACTTCACGCTGTCGCTGCGCGGCCTGACCCGGTCCCTCGCCGACGACGAGCGGCTCGGCGCGCACGGCCGGCTGCTGCGCGACGCCCGCCTGCGGCCGCAGCTCGCGGACGCGCTGGAGGGCATCGCCGACAGCATCGTCGCCTACGGCCGCCTCGCCCGCTCCGACCTGGACCGCGACGCCCGCCCGTTCAAGGCCGAGCAGGAGCTGGAGGTGCGCGTCGACATCGCCCGCGAGCGCCGCGCCCGGCTGACCCGCGAGCTGCACGCGCGCGCCGCCGCGGGCGACCTGTGGCCGCTGTACGGCGAGGTCAGCATGGACATCGACCGCCTCATCGAGCACCTGCGCGTCGAGCACCGCTCCCGCGCCCGCGAGCAGTGGCGGCGGCACCGCGCCGTGGAGCGGCACCTGCCCGAGCGCCCGGTGAACGTCGTCCGGCAGGCGGGGCACCAGCTCCGCAGGGCGGCCGAGTCGGCGGTGGCCGCCGCCGAGCGCAACGCCCGCGACGCCGACAGCCCCTACCACTTCCGCGAGTGACCCGCGGCCCGCGGTGTTCGGCCACCGCGCGGCGGGTCAGCGGAAGGTCGGCTCCAGGACGTCGATGCCGCGCGTGTTGTCGGCGACGTACACGTACCTGCCGTGCCAGTAGGGCTGCCAGGACGCGGCGTCGGCGGGCCGGTAGTAGGCGACCTGCCGCGGGTTCGTGGGGTCGCGGACGTCGAGGAAGCGCGTCCCCTGCGAGTAGAACGACTGCGCGATCACGCCGTCGCGGACGTCGAAGTAGTGCGCCGAGCAGTCGTCCTGCGCGGGATCGGGGTCGCTGCCCTCCTTGCCCGCGACGCCCCACGTGGCGACGGTGTTGAGGCGGAACTTCCTGTCCGGCGTGGACCGCCACCCCTCACCGTTGTAGGACCCGCTCAGCGACGCGATGACGAGCAGCCCGTCGTTCGCGCAGCCTTCGTTGAAGGTCTCCTCGGTGATGTACAGCAGCTTGCCGTTGCCCCACCTGCGCGGGTCGGCGGCCTGGTTCCGCGTCGAGCCGACCGCCCGGTAGCTGTTGTGCATGAACGTGGAGTGCGTGGTGGCCTCGTCGAGCCCACCGCCCGCGTACGGGACGGGGTCGAACGCGGTCGCCCGGCGCCACTTCCGCTTCAGCGGGTCGTAGTGGCGGCCGCTCGTGTAGTAGCCGCGCACCCCGCCGCGTCCGGACGCCCAGGCGACGCCGTCCGAGTCGACCTGGATGTCGTGCGTGTAGTCGGTCTTGCCGTCGTTGCGCCCGGTGTCGATCGGGTCCGGGTCCACCTTCGGCTTCGCGGGGTTCCGGACGTCGGTGACCCAGACGGGGCGCCCGCCCCAGTCGGCGGGCATCCAGCTGGCCTTGGCGGGGCCGCCCGTCCACAGGTACCGGCAGTCGTTGACGCAGGTGGTCGTGTGCCCGGCCGGGACCTGCACGTACGTGAGCTGCCGCAGGCTCTCCGGCTTGGACGCGTCCACCACGTAGACGCCGGACTCGCCGGTGGCGGTGTTGCCGCCGAACGCGCGCGGGTCCCGCGACAGGTAGATGATCTTCCGCTCGGCGTCGACGTCGGTGTCCTCGGTCTCCCACATGCCGGGCATGCTGAGCTGCCCGACGAGCTTCGGCACGCGCGGGTCGGCGGTGATGTCGTAGGCCTTCAGCCCGAACTGGCCGGTCGCGTACATGATCGTCCGCTTGCCCCGGCCGTGCCCGTAGTCGAGGAACACCAGCGAGATGGCGCCCTTGGCGTCGGAGGTCCCGCCGACCCGCCGCACCCCCTTGACCGACTCGGTGTCCGAGGCGGCCGTGGACGCGCGGTGGCCGTGCGAGGCGTGGCCGCCGGCCCGCGCGCCGCCCTGCCCCTCGCCCTGCCCGTCCGCCGCCGTGGTCTTCGCGGCCGTGGAGTAGCCGGGTTCGGGCGGGCAGGCCCACGCGGTCCCGGCCGTCAGCGCCACGGCCGCCGCGACGGCGCCGCCGCCCTGGAGGAGCCGCTTCGCCGGACGTGACCGGTGGGAGAGCCGTGAGGAGCGGGGGAGCATGGCGCCTCCAGTTCGGGTGCGTTCCGCAGGGCCCAGTGTGACCAGCGGACCACACAAGATCAACCGGGGCGCGGGTCACGAATCGGACTCAGCACCGTAAGGACCGTGGCGCCTGTCGCGGCGCTTCCGCGTCCGGTGATCGTGCCGTACGCTCTGCGGCGTCCCGCCCCCTGCTCCCGGGAGAGGCCGTTGAAGAGCGCCACGCGCACCGCCGCCCTGGTCGCCGGGGCCGTCGGCGTGCTGCTGGCCCCCCTCGCGGCCCTTCGGGCGTGGAGCGACCCGGCCGATCCGCGGATCTCGGTGGGCGCGCCCGCGCCCGCCACGCTGCTGCCCGGCGACGTCCGCGACGCGACCGGACGGATGATCGCGAACGCGGTGTGGACCGGGCTGACCGCCGCCGACCCCGCGTCCGGCGCGCCCGTCCCGGCGGCGGCGGAGTCGGTCACGAGCCCGGACCGGCGAGTCTGGACGGTCCGGCTGCGTCCCGGCGGGAGATTCCACGACGGATCGCCCGTCACGTCCCGCTCGTTCACCGACGCCTGGACGGCCGTGCTCCGCGAAGGCTGGACGGGCGCCCGCCTGATCGCCGACGTGGCCCGCGTCAAGGGCGCCGGGCACGTCGCGAAGGACGGCGAGGTGCCGGGGCTGACGGTGAAGGACGACCGGACGTTCGAGGTCACGCTCGACCGTCCGCTGAACGGGTTCCCGGCGCTGCTCGCCGACCCCGCGTTCCTCCCGATGCCGGACGCCGTGCTGCGCTCCCACGACTGGGCGTCCTACGCACGGAACCCGGTCGGCAACGGCCCGCTCCGGGTCGCGGCGCGCAAGGGCGGCGAGATCGAGCTGCGGCGCCCGTCCGGTGGCCGGGCCGTCGTCGTCAAGGCGATGCCGGACGCGGCGGAGCAGTACGCGGCCGCGGAGGGAGGCGACCTCGACGTCGCCACCGCGGTCCCGGCCGCGCGGCACGAGTCGATGGACGCCGACTTCCGGACACGCCACCTCGTGGTGCCGGGCAGGACCATGACGTACCTGGCGTTCCCGGGCTGGGTGAAGCGGCTCTCGTCGCCCACGCTCCGCCAGGCGATGTCGATGGCCATCGACCGTCCCGCCGTGACGGACGGGGTCCTCGGCCGCCAATACTCCCCCGCCGACGCGCTGGTCGCCCCCGGCATCCGTCCCGGCCACCGGGACGGGCAGTGCCGCCTGTGCGTCCACGACGGGCGGGCCGCGTCCGCCGCGCTGACCGACGCGGGCGGGCTCGGCGGCCCGGTGTCCCTCTGGTATCAGGCGGGCTCGGGGGACGACGCGTGGGTCAAGGCCGTCGCCGGCCAGCTCCGCAAGGAGCTGAAGATCGACGCGCGCCCCCGGCCCGCCGACCTGCGGAAGGCGCTCGACGACCGCACGGTGGACGGGCCGTTCGCCGTCCACACGACCGCCGCGTACCCGGCGCCCGTCGCCTCCTTGGCACCGCTCCTCGACTTCGGCGACTCCTACGCGTCCGGCCTCGTCGAGCAGGCCGAGAAGGCGGCCACGCCCGAGGACGGCGTGATCCCGGCGCGGCTCGCCGAGACCGCCCTGCTGCGCGACATGCCCGTCCTGCCGCTGTGGTCGGCGCACGACCACCTCGTGTGGTCCGGGCGCGTCCGCGGCGTCACCGCCGACGCCTTCACCGGCCTCCGCCTCGACCGGCTGACCCTCGCGGACTGACGCATACCCTGGCGATCATGGAAACGATCCGGGTGCTGATGATCTGCGGGAGCCTGCGCGCGGGCTCCACCAACGAGGCCGCGCTGCGCACCGCGCTGGCCGTGGCCCCCGCCGCGGTCGAGGGCACCCTCTACACGGGCATGGGCGCCCTCCCCCACTTCAACCCCGACGACGACCGCGAGCCCCTGAACCCCGCCGTCGCCGAACTCCGCGCGGCGATCGGCGCCGCCGACGCCCTGCTGTTCTGCACGCCCGAGTACGCGGGCGCGCTGCCCGGCTCGTTCAAGAACCTCCTCGACTGGACGATCGGCGGCGGCGAGATCTACGAGAAGCCCGCCGCCTGGATCAACGTCGCGTCGCCCGCCGCGCCCGCCGGCGGCGCCGACGCGCACGCCTCGCTCCGCAAGGTCCTCGGCTACGCGAGCGCCGAGATCGTCGAGGACGCCTGCGCGCGTATCCCCGTGACCCGCCCGGACGTGGGGCCGGACGGCCTCGTCCACGCGCCGGAGCTACGCGCCGGCATCGCCGACGCGCTCGGCGCCCTGGCCGACCACTGCCGCGGGTAGCCGTCCGCGAACCACCAGGGACACCGCGGGCAGCGCGCCGACCAGCGCGATCAACGCGGCCGTGACGAGCATCGCGCCGAGCCCGTCCAGCCGGTACGGGACGCCGAGGACCGCGACGCCCACCGCGATCCCGAGCTGCTTCGCCGTGTTCGTGATGCCCGCCGCGACGCCCGCGCGCTCCGGCGGCGCCGCCGCCAGCCCGACCTGGCTGGACACGAGGTTCCCGACCCCCGCGAGGCCCCCGACCGCGAACCCCGGCACCATCGCGGGCCACAAACCCGTCCCGTACGAGGCGGCCAGCAGCAGCGTCGACACCACCGTCAGCAGCGGACCGGCCGCGACGAGCCAGGCCGCCGGGAGGCGGTGCGCGACCCGTCCGAGCAGCAGCGGCGCGGCCAGCGCGGGCACGCTGTAGGTGAGGAACCACAGCCCCGCCACCGCCGGACGCGTGCCCATCGGCCCCTGCACGTACAGCGAGAAGTAGCCGAGCGCCCCAGCTCCGGCCGCATGCGACGCGAGCGCCGCCGACGCGTTGGCCGCGTACAGCCGGTTCCGCAGCAGCGACAGGTCGATCATCGGATCCGGAACACGCCGGACCACCAGGAACACCGCGGCGACAACGGCCACTGCCCCACCGCCGATCACGCCGGGCGCCGTCCACCCCAAACGAGGCCCCTCGATCAGCACCCACATCGCACCACCGAGCGCACTCGCGAGCGACGCCGCCGCCACGGGATCGAGCGGCCGCGGACGCGGATCACGCGACTCGCGCAGCGCCCCGGCCGCCACGGCCAGCGCCAGCACCCCGACCGGCACGTTGAGCACGAAGACGGCCCGCCAGCCGAACAGCTCGGTCAACCCGCCGCCCGCCAGCGGCCCGGTCGCGATGGCCCCGCCCGACGCCGCGGCGAACACGCCGAGCGCCCGGTTCCGGGACGGCCCCGCCGGGAACGCCGCCGCGATCAGCGGCGCCGCCGTCCCGTACAGCACGGCCGCACCGCACCCCTGCACGGCCCGACACAACACCAGAGCCAGGGCGGACGGCGCGCACGCGCAGCCGAGCGACGCCGCCGTGAACACGCTGAGCCCGATCAGGAACAGGCGCCGCCGCCCCAGCCGGTCGGCCAGGGCGCCCGCGGGCAGCAGCAGCGCCGCGAGCGCCAGCGCGTAGGCGTCGACCGTCCACTGCACCTCGGCGAGCCCCGCGTGCAGGCGCCGCTGAAGGTCCGGCAGGGCGACGTTCACCCCGACCAGATCGAGGACGAGCAGGTATCCGGCGGTCGAGGCGAGCGCCACGGTCACGGCGGGGCGGCGTCCGGCGGGCATGTCCCGCCTCCTTAAATATACGGCGTAGATATACGGCGTATATTAAACGCTAGACTGCGATCCGTGAAGACCCCGGCCCAGCGCGGTCGCGGCACCCGCGGGCTCACCCGCGACGAGGTGCTCGACGCCACCCTCGCCCTCGCCGAAGACCGCGGCCTCGACGCCGTCAGCATGCGCGCCGTCGCCGACCGGCTCGGCGTCACCCCGATGGCCCTCTACCGCTACGTCGGCGACAAGCAGGGCCTCCTGGACGGCCTCGTCGAGCGCCTCCTGCGCGAGATGCCCGACGACGACCCCGCCCTCCCCTGGCAGGACCGCCTCCGCGCCTTCGGCACCGGCATCCGCGAGATCGCCCGCCGCCACCCCGACCTGTTCCTGCTGCTGTTCATGCGCCCGAGCGTCACCCCCGAGGCCCGCCGCCCCCGCAACGCCGTCCAGTCGATGCTCCGCGACGCGGGCGTCCCCGAGGAGATCGTCCAGCCCCTCCAGCGCCTGCTGGACACGATCGGCATGGGCCTGGCCGCCTCCGAGGCGAACGGCCGCTTCACCGGCCCCTCGGAAGAGATAGACGCCGTCTACGCCCTGGCCGAAGACCTGCTCCTCACAGCCATAGAACGCTACGCCCGTTCCTGATCCCCGCTCACGGAAGTGCTGCGATTCCGTCGGGCTTTCTGGAATATGTCAGCCGCGCGTGTAGTAGTCGAAGGTGGTGAATTGGGCGGGGGCACAGCTGATGCTGAAGGTCTGCCAGTTGGGACTCGGTCCCACGGTATAGGCGGGGGCCCGCCGACCGTCGGCGCAGTTCACGACCGTCATGACGTGACCGGACTGCACCAGGCAGGTGAACTGGATCACCTGGAACGGTGCGCGGCTGAAGTACCGGCAGTCGAAGACGGCGGCGATGCCGACGCCGGCGCGCTCGCTGCTCGCGGTGCCCGAGACGGAGGTCGCGGCCTGGTCCCGGGGAACCGGCGTGACCGTGCCAGTCGGTGCGGCGGACGCCGCCGCCGGCGCGGCGAAGAGAGCGACGCCGGCCGCCGCCACGACGACGAACGGTTTGATCGTCAAGGACGCGATGGACTCACGTCCGAAAAGCGGTCGACGCATGAAATCTCCTCCAATTGGCTAGGCCATTTCCTTGGCCCCGCGGCACAGCATGCCAAGGGTTCAGTCGCGGCAGCTATGTCACTTCGCGTGAAATCCGCCCGCCCGGCCAGGATCGAGTTGTCACTTCTTCCAGGCGCCTCGGTTAGCCCCCACCCGGGCCAGCACGTCGAGGTACTGCGGGCTGTACGTCACGCCGAGCACGTTGCCGGGCCGCGGAAAACCGGGTGATTCGTGGCGGCGGGTTGGCCACGATGGTGTGATGTTGGTCGATCATTTCCCGCTGTTCGGCTTGCGGCTGCGGACCCCGCGGCTGGAGCTGCGGCTGCCGTCGCCCGAAGAGCTCGCGGAACTGGCCGAGGTCGCGGCGAAGGGCGTCCACGATCCCGAGGTGATGCCGTTCCTGGTGCCGTGGACCGACCGGCCCGCCGCCGAGGTCGCGCGGAGCGTCGTCCAGCACCACTGGTCGCAACTGGGGGCCTGGACGCCGGAGGAGTGGTCGCTCGACCTCGCGGTGTTCCTGGACGGCAGGGCCGTCGGGGTGCAGGAGATCAGTGCGCGGGACTTCGCGATCACCCGCCGGGTGGCCACCGGGTCCTGGCTCGGACGGCGTCACCAGGGGCAGGGCATCGGCACCGAGATGCGCGCCGCCGTGCTGCACCTGGCCTTCGCCGGACTCGGCGCGCACGAAGCCGTCTCCAGCGCGTTCGCCGACAACCACGCCTCCCACGCCGTCTCGCGCAAGCTCGGCTACCAGCCCAACGGCATCGACCGCCGCGCCATCCGCGGCGCCCTGACGATCGACCGCCGACTGCTGCTGACCCGGACCGCATGGGACGACCACCGCACCATCCCGGTCACCATCGACGCCCTCGAACCATGCCTACCGCTCCTCGGCCTCGCCTCTACGTGACCACGCACGGCGCACCGATAGGTGCTCCTGGTGAGACCGGCGATCAGGGTTGGGTGAGTTGCGCGAAGCCGATATCGAGCGGAACGGGGTTGGCCATGGTCAGGCGCCTGGTGTGCAACTGGACGAGCTGATAGGTGCCGGACGGGCTCAGCCAGTACTCCTCGATCTTCTCGACGCCGTCCTGCGCCGCATTGAGGAAGGCGATCAGATAAACGGGAATCCCCGCATCGGCGTAGGCGGCCTTCTTCTCGACCGTGTCGGTCTTGAAGGAACTCTCTGGCGAGATGATCTCGACAACGAGCAGCGTGTCCTTGCTGTAGAGGCGCTCGTGGTCCGGGATACAGCGATAGACGACGACGTCAGGGCGGCGGAAGCTCAACGGCACATCGCTGAACCGGACGTCGATGTCGCCCTCCACCATCAGGCAGGGCTCCGGCTTGCGACCGGCCTTGAACGCCGTCGTGAGGTTGTAAGCGACTCGGTTGTGGACGCGTGAAGGACTCTCACACTTCACCATGTGCCCGTCGATCACCTCAATGGACCGGCAGAAGTCCTCCGGCAACCGTTCGTAATCCTCAGCGGTGATCTGGTCGGGGACCCACTTGTACCATTCGACAGGAACAGGCATAGCCCCTCATGAGTGATCGCTGACCTGACCAGGCAAGTCTATCGGTGGCAGCCTCCTCTCGTCGCTGCGCCGGGGAGGAGCCCAAGGGTTCTCGCGTGCCATGCGTGGTTGGGGAGTGCAGCGGAACGTTCCGGTCGGCGGATCGGGCGGTGATGGGGTGGTGACTCCCAGGGGAGGTGACCGGCAGACCTAGTGCATCCGTGACTAGGTAGACCGGTCTATTGCGCCCGCTGGACCGATCGGTCTAGTTTGGGGGTGTTCTGGGATCGACCGGTTGCTGCGAAGGGGTTCTCATGCGCGTTTTTCATCTTGATTGTGCGCCTCTGCGGGAGATCGAGGCGGTGGACGGGGAAGGCGCCGCTCGGGCTGTCGGGCATGTGCTGCTCGCCGAGACGGACGCGTCCGGGCTCGTGCTCGTGGACGCGGGCATCGGGCTCGGGGACATCGCGGATCCGTCCGGGCGGCTGCATGATGACTGGATCGAGATCGCAGGGCCTGTGCTCGATCCGGGGGCGGCGGCCGTGCGGCAGGTCGTGGCGCTCGGGTATCAGCCGGAGGACGTCCGGCATATCGCGGTGACGCATCTGCATCGGGACCATGCCGGGGGGCTCAGTGACTTCCCGGAGGCCGATGTCCATCTGTTCGAGGCGGAGCGGGTTGACGGTGGCAAGACGCCCAAGCAGCTCGCCCATGGGCCCAAGTGGGTCACCTACGAGGGTGGCGGCGATGTGTGGAAGGGGTTCGCCGGGGTGCGGCCTCTTGAGGGGGTGGACGAGGACATCGCGTTGGTTCCTCTGCACGGGCACACGCCGGGTCATGCCGGGGTCGCGGTAAGGGACGGGGACCGGTGGCTGCTTCACGCGGGGGACGCGTACATGTACCACGGGGAGGTCGATCGGGCGGAGCCCGTCACGCATCCGCTGATGGAGCTCGTCCAAATGGGGGGCGAGGTCGATAGGGAGCAGCGGTTGGAGGGGGTCGCGAGGCTGAGGGAGTTGGTGCTCGATCCCGAGGGGGACGTGGAGGTGTTCTCCTCGCACGATCCCTGGGAGCTGCGGCGTTACGTCTGAGCGAGGCGGTGCGCGAGGGCGGTGTGGCGGCGGCCCGCGCCGGGGGTGCGGACGGCCGCCGCGAGGGCCCGGCGGGAGCCGACGAGGACGACGAGTTTCTTCGCGCGGGTGATGCCGGTGTAGAGCAGGTTGCGGCGCAGCATCATCCATGAGCCGGTCGTCAGCGGGATGACGACGGCGGGGTACTCGCTGCCCTGGGACCGGTGGATCGTGATCGCGTAGGCGTGGGCGAGCTCGTCGAGCTCGTCGAAGGCGTAGTCGATGCTCTCGTCCTCGTCGGTCAGGACGGTGAGCGACTGGTCCTCGGGCGAGACGGCGGTGACGACGCCGACGGTGCCGTTGAAGACGCCGGCCTCGCCCTTGTCGTAGTTGTTGCGGAGCTGGGTGACCTTGTCGCCGACGCGGAAGACGCGGCCGCCGTAGCGGCGTTCCGGGCGGTTCTCGTCGTGCGGGGTCAGGGCTTCCTGGAGCAGCGTGTTCAGGGTGCCCGCCCCGGCGGCGCCGCGGTGCATGGGGGCGATGACCTGGACGTCGCGGCGGGGGTCGAGGCCGAACTTGCGGGGGATGCGGTTGGCGATGACGTCCACCGTGAGCTCGGCGGTCTCGTCGGCCTCGTCGCAGGGGAACAGGAAGAAGTCGGGGTAGCCGCGGGTGTGCGGGGGTTCGCCGGAGTTGACGCGGTGCGCGTTGACGACGATGCCGGACTGCTGCGCCTGCCGGAAGATCTTCGTGAGCCGGACGCGCGGGATCGCGTCGGCGGCGAGGAGGTCGGCCAGGACCTCGCCGGCGCCGACGGACGGGAGCTGGTCGACGTCGCCGACGAGCAGCAGGTGCGCGCCGCGCGGGATGGCCTTGACCAGCTTGTTCGCGAGGATGAGGTCGACCATGGAGCTCTCGTCGACGACGACCAGGTCGGCGTCGAGGGGGTTGTCCTGGTCGAACTTGGCGTCGCCGCCGGGCTGTAGCTGGAGCAGCCGGTGGACGGTCGCGGCCTCGTGGCCGGTGAGCTCGGCGAGGCGCTTGGCGGCGCGGCCGGTGGGCGCCACGAGGGTGATCTTGGCCTTCTTGGCGGCGGCGAGCTCGACGACGGAGCGGACGGTGAAGCTCTTGCCGCAGCCCGGTCCGCCGGTGAGGACGGCGACCTTGGACGTCAGCGCCAGCTTCACGGCCTGCTCCTGCTCCTCGGCGAGGGCGGTGCCGGTGCGCTGCCGGAGCCAGGGCAGGGCCTTGTCCCAGTCGACGTCCGCGAACGCCTTGAGGCGGTCGTCCGGGGCGTCGAGCAGGTCGCGCAGGCCGCGGGCCAGGGACCGTTCGGCCCGGTGGAACGGGACGAGGTAGACGGCGGGGATCGTGGCGGCGTCGTCGCCGGTGCCGGGGATCGGCTCGCGGACGACGCCCTCGTCCGCGACCAGCTCGTCCAGGGCGGGGACGATCAGCTCGCGCGGCACGCCGAGGATCTTCTCCGCGGCGGTGACGAGGTTGGGCTCGGGGAGGAAGCAGTGGCCGTCGTCGGCGCCCTCGGACAGCGTGTACTGGAGCCCGGCCTTGATCCGTTCGGGGCTGTCGTGCGGGATGCCGACGGCCTGCGCGATCGTGTCGGCGGTCTTGAAGCCGATGCCCCAGACGTCCGCGGCGAGCTGGTAGGGGCGGCGGCGGACGGTGTCGACCGACTCGTCCCCGTAGGTCTTGTAGATGCGGACGGCGAGGGAGGTGGAGACGCCGACGCTCTGGAGGAAGACCATGACCTCCTTGATGGCCTTCTGCTCCTCCCACGCCTCGCCGATGCGCTTGGTGCGCTTCGGGCCGAGGCCGGGGACCTCGACGAGGCGGGCGGGCTCCTCCTCGATGATGCGGAGGATGTCGGTGCCGAAGTGGCCGACCATGCGGTCCGCCATGACCGGTCCGATCCCCTTGATCATGCCGGAGCCGAGGTAGCGGCGGATGCCCTGCACGGTCGCGGGAAGGACGGTGGTGTAGGAGTCGACCTCGAACTGCTTGCCGTACTTCGGGTGCGAGCGCCACCGGCCGGTGAGGCGGAGGCTCTCGCCCACCTGCGCGCCGAGCAGCGCGCCGACGACGGTGAGCAGGTCGGCGCCGCTCTTGTCCGTGGCGACGCGGGCGACGGTGTAGCCGGTGTCCTCGTTGGCGTAGGTGACGCGCTCCAGCACGGCTTCCAGCACCGCCGGCCGCGCTGCCGGCACCTGGGGGGTCGTCACGGAACCCATGATGGCGGACGCGCGGCGGTGGCCGGAACCGGCACAAGATCTGGATCTCCGGGTGATCGCGACGTACGGTCCGGGCGCACCCGTACCGCGAGTACTGGGAGGTAACGCTGGTGTTCCGCTCCCGAACCCCGGCCCTGGCCGCGCTGAGCGCTGCCGCCATCACGCTGGCGACCGTGGCGGCCGTTCCGCCGGCCTCGGCCGCGCCCCCCGCCGGGACCGATCCGATCGCAGGCTTCACACCGGAGAACGCGAGGTGGCAGCGGCAGTACGAGAGGCTGCTGAGCGCCGTCCCGTCCGGGAAGGAGGGGCAGGCTCTCGACGCCGAGCTGTCGGCGGAGCCGGGCTTGACGACGACGACCGGTGACCGGCACCGGGTCGACCGCATCGTGGCGAGGCTCCGGTCCTACGGGCTGGAACCCGAGGTCCGGACGTACTACGCCTACCTGTCGCGGCCGAAGCGCGTCAGCGTGGAGATGACGGCGCCGCGGCGGCTGGACCTGCCCGTCAAGGAGAAGCCGCGGCCCTGGCAGAAGCACTTCGACCAGGTCATTCCCGGGCACAACGGCATGTCGCCGTCGGGGGACGTCCAGGGCGAGGTCGTGTACGCCAACTACGGGCGGCCGGAGGACTTCGACCTGCTGGCCGAGAGCGGCGTCTCGGTCCAGGGCAAGATCGTCCTCGTCCGGTACGGGGCGGTGTTCCGGGGGATCAAGCCGCGCGAGGCGGCCCGCCGGGGCGCCAGGGCCGTGCTCATCTACTCCGACCCCGCCGACGACGGCTTCGTCCGGGGGCCGGTGTATCCGGACGGGCCGTGGCGGGCCTCCGACGGCATCCAGCGCGGCAGCATCGCGCAGATCCAGCTCGCGGCCGGGGACCCGCTGACGCCCGGCTGGCCCGCGACGAAGGGCGCGCGGCGCGTCAAGCCGTCCGAGGCGCCGATGCTGAAGGGGCTCATCCCGACGACGCCGATCTCGTACGGGGCGGCCGAGCCGCTGCTGCGGGCCTTGCGGGGCACGCAGGTGCCGAAGACCTGGCAGGGCGGGCTCCCGTTCCCCTACCGGTTCGGGCCCGGCGGGACCAAGGTCCACCTGGACCTGAAGAACGACTTCTCGGTGCGGCCCCTGTGGGACGTGACGGTCCGCATCCCGGGCAGCCGGCGTCCCGACCAGGAGGTCGTCCTCGGCGCGCACCATGACGCGTGGACGTACGGCAGCCTCGACAACCTCTCCGGCGCCGAGAACGTGCTCCAGGTGGGCCGCGCGCTCGGACGGCTCCTGAAGCAGGGCTGGCGCCCGAAGCGGACGATCGTCCTCGCGACGTGGGACGGCGAGGAGTACGGGCTGTTCGGCTCCACCGAGTACGCCGAGCAGCAGGCCGGACGGCTCCGCAACGCCGTCGCGTACGTCAACATGGACGGCGCCGGGGGCTCGGAGTTCGGGGCGGCGGCGACGCCCGCGCTGGACCAGTCGGTGATCGACGCGGCCAAGGAGGTCGCCTGGCCCGGCACGAGCGGGACGGTCTACGACGCCTGGAAGGCGCAGAACGACGGGCAGACGCCGATCGACCGGATCGGCGGCGGCTCGGACTTCCAGGCGTTCTTCCAGCGCTACGGCGTCCCCGCGATGGACCTCGGCGCGGGGTCGCCCGGCTCGGCGGGCAACTACCACTGCTCCTGCGACGACCACTACTGGATGACCCGGTTCGGCGACCCGGGCTTCGAGTACCACGCTGCCATGTCGCGGCTGGTCGGCATCGCGGCGCTGCGGCTCGCGAACGCCGACGTCGTCCCGCTGACGTACCGCCCCTACGCCGCGGAGACCGCCTCGTACCTCACCGACTTCACCAACGAGCAGCGCCAGAAGCTCGGTTCCGTCGTCGTGGACGTGTCCCGCGACGTCCAGCAGGCCAAGGCGTGGCAAGCGGCGGCGGAGGCCCTGCAAGCGCGCGCGGACGACGCCCTGCGCCGGGGCGACACGGCCGCGTTCCGCCGCCTCAACGACAAGATCATGCAGGCCGAGCGGGACCTGCTGACCGGGGCCGGGCTGCCGGGCCGCCCCTGGTACCGGCACCAGATCTACGCGCCCGGCATCGACACCGGTTACGCCACGCAGCGGCTCCCCGCCCTGCACGACGCCCTGTTCACCGACCACGACCCGGTGACCGCCAGGGCCTACGAAGCCCGGCTCTACACGAGCCTGCGGGCCGCCACCCGCACCCTCACCCCGTGACCCGAGGAGGATCATGAAGGGCTTACTCGCTCTCACCGGAGCGGCGATCTCCGCCGCGGCGCTCGCCGTCGCCGCGGTCCCCGCCGGCGCCCAGCCCGCCGGCGGCGTAGGCTCCGGCCCGAGCATCGCCAAGGAGCCGTTCGGCGCGCTCGCCGACGGCACGAAAGTGGACCGCTACACCCTCACCAGCGGGAAGGGCGTGCGGGTCCGGATCCTGACGTACGGCGGCATCGTCCAGACGCTGGAGGCGCCGGACGCGCGCGGCCGCACCGCCAACGTGGTGCTCGGCTTCGCCACGCTGAAGGACTACGTCGACAAGAACGGCGGCCCCTACTTCGGCGCGATCATCGGCCGGTACGCCAACCGCATCGCCAAGGGCCGGTTCACGCTGGACGGGAAGACCTACCAGCTCGCCATCAACAACGACCCCAACAGCCTGCACGGCGGGCTCAAGGGCTTCAACACGAAGGTGTGGAAGGCGCAGCCGGTGAGCGGCGGCGGCAGCGTCGGCCTCCGTCTCGACTACACCAGCCCGGACGGCGAGGAGAACTACCCCGGCACGCTCAAGACCACCGTCACCTACACCCTGACCAAGGGGAACGAGCTGCGCGTCGCCTACCACGCGACGACGGACAAGGCGACCGTGGTCAACCTGACCAACCACTCCTACTTCAACCTCGCCGGTGAGGGGACCGGCGGCATCTACGACCACCTCCTCCAGCTCAACGCCTCGCGGTTCACGCCCGTCGACTCGACGCTCATCCCCACCGGGCAGCTCGCCCCGGTGAAGGGCACGCCGTTCGACTTCACCCGCCCGCACGCCATCGGCGAGCGGATCCGCGTCGGCGACCAGCAGCTCCTCTACGGGCAGGGCTACGACCACAACTTCGTGCTCGACCAGCGCCGCCCCGGGGAGCCGACGCAGGCGGCACGGGTGACCGACCCGCGCTCCGGCCGCGTCCTGAACATCACCACCACCGAGCCGGGCATCCAGTTCTACTCCGGCAACTTCCTGGACGGGACGCTCGTCGGCACGAGCGGCCGCGTCTACCGGCAGGGCGACGGGTTCGCGCTGGAGACCCAGCACTTCCCCGACTCCCCCAACCAGCCGAACTTCCCGTCCACGGTGCTGCGGCCCGGGCAGGCGTTCGACTCCGCCACCACCTACTCCTTCTCCGCCCGCTGACCCCCGCGAGCCCCGGCCGGGACACCTCGTCCCGGCCGGGGCCGCCGGAGGCTCAGGACGCCATGGCCTTGAGGGCGTCGTGGGCGGTGTGGCGGGGCGTCCAGCCGAGGTCGCGGTGCGCCTTGGCGGTGTCCATGAGCATCGGGTACCGGACCGCGTGGATCCACTCGGCCTTGGCGGGCATCAGCGGCAGCAGCCCGACGAGCTCCGCCGTCAGCCCCACGACCCCGGACGGCACCGGCACCGCGTAGGCGCCGACGGCGTGGGCGAACTCCGCCACGGTGATCGTGTCGTCCGCCGCCAGGTTGTAGGCGCCGGGCGGCCCGTCCCCCGCGACGGCGGCGGCGATCGCGGACGCCACGTCCTCCGGGTGGACGAGCTGGAACCGCACCCCCGGGTCCGGCAGAACGGGCTTCAGCCCCGGCACCAGCCCGAGCGCCCTCCGCAGCGGCTCGGGCACGTGCGGGGCGGCCTGCTCCCAGGGCAGGTTCCGGAGCAGGACGGTCGCCTCGGGCCCGGCGACGATGCACGGCCGCAGCACGTACACGTCCAGCCCACTCGCGGCGCCTTCGGTGATCTCGCGGAGGAGCCGCTCGCACGCCGCCTTCTGCGCCGAGTAGTAGTGCTCGGACGAGCCGCGCGCCGGGACGTCCTCGGTCAGCGGCACCGGGTTGTCGGCGTGGTAGCCGTAGGCCGCGACGGACGAGGTGTAGACGAGGCGGCGGGTCCGCGGGCCCGCCACGGCGGCCTCGAAGACGTTGCGGGAGCCGCGGAGGTTGGTCCGCTCGCTCTCCTCGTGCGAGCCCAGGATCACGTAGGCGAGGTGGACGACCACGTCCGCCGGGGCGACGAGCGCGTCCACGGCGGCCCGGTCGAGGATGTCGCCCTGCCGGTACTCGGTCTTGCGCCAGCCCCGGGCGCGGGCGTCGAACGGGCGGCGCGCCATGCCGAGGACGCGCTCGACGCGCGGATCGTCCTCCAGCGCGCGCACCGCCGAGGTGCCGATCTCTCCGGTGGGTCCGGTCACCGCGACCGTCAGTCCCATGAGGGCTCCCTGTCCGCGTGGGGACGCGCGGGACGCGTCCGGCGTGCCGGCCGCCCGGAGGCGCAGCGCGGGAGGCTCAGCGCGGGGCGGCCCGGTCGGGGGTCGTACCCGCCGACACCTCCAGCACACCGGTCTCGGTGACGAGCGCGGTGACCAGCCGGGCCGGCGTGACGTCGAAGGCCGGGTTGAACGCGCCGACGCCGTCCGGGGCCGTCCGGATCCGGCCGAACCCGAGGACCTCGGCGGCGGGCCGCTCCTCGATCGGGATGCCGCCGCCGTCCGGCAGCGCCAGGTCGACGGTGCTCCACGGCGCCGCGACGACCAGGGGGATCCCGGCCGCCGTGCAGGCCAGCGCCACCCCCACCGAGCCGATCTTGTTCGCGGTGTCGCCGTTGGCGGCGATCCGGTCGGCGCCGATCACCGCGACGTCGGCGAGGCCCCGCAGGACCGTGCTCGGCGCGGCCCCGTCCGCCTGGACGGCGCACGGGATCCCGGCGCGGGCCAGCTCCCAGGCCGTCAGCCGCGCCCCTTGCAGCAGCGGGCGCGTCTCGTCCACGTAGACGAGCTCGACGCGGCCGCGGTCGTGCAGCTCCCGGACGACGCCGAGCGCCGTCCCCCACCCGGCCGTGGCGAGGGCCCCGGCGTTGCAGTGGGTGAGGACGCGCAGCGGGCGGTCCGGCGACCGGCCGAGGATCCAGTCGGCGCCGTGCCGCCCGATCGCCCGGTTGCCCCGGACGTCCTCCTCCAGCAGGGCCTGGGCCTCGGCCGCGACCGCCTCGGCGCCCTTCGGCGCGAACGGCAGGACCCGGTCCACGCCCGCCGCGAGGTTGACCGCCGTCGGGCGGGCCTCCCGGACGCGGGTGACCGCGGCGTCCAGGGCCGCCGCGTCCCAGCCCTCCCGGGCGGCCTGGCGCAGGGCGACGGCGACCCCGAACGCGCCCGCCACGCCCAGCGCCGGGGCCCCGCGCACCACGAGCCGGCGGATCGCGTCGACGAGCGCGTCCACATCTTCGATCACGCGGTACTCCACGCGGTCCGGCAGGACGGTCTGGTCGAGCAGCCGGAGCCCGCCGCCGGTCCACTCCACCGTCCGCACATCGATTCCCATGCCGTCCATTCTGCCCCGAAATGCCGCTGAAGCCCTGTCCCGCAAGGCTTTCGCGGATCCCACCCCACCCCGCGCCGCACACTTTCTGACCTGCGATAACTTGACACGGGTCGAACCTGTGTTCGACATTGTGTGCAGGCGTGTGAGAGGAGGGACGACGGTGGCTGAGGCGGCCCTGCGGGACCCGGCGGGCATCCTGTCCGCGCCGTCCCCCGCGCCCGCCCGCGACACGGTTCCGGTGCTGCCCGCGCTGCGCCCGGTGATCCCCGGCGGCGGCCTCCGCCCCGGCTCGGCCGTCGGCCTGGACGGCCCCGGCGCGTCCTCCCTCGGCCTGGCGCTCGTCGCGGGCGTGTCCCGGCACGGCGGCGCGGACGGGACGGGCGGCTGGTGCGGCGTCGTCGGCGTCCCCGACTTCGGCGTGCTCGCCGCCGCCGGGATGGGCGCCGCCCTGGAGCGCCTCCTGCTGGTCGACGAGCCCGGCGAGCGCTGGCCGGACGTGGTCGCCGCGCTCGTCGAGGCGGTCGACCTCGTCCTGCTCCGCCCGCCGGAGCGGCCCGGCGCCGCCGCCGTCCGCAGGCTGTCGGCGCTGGCCCGCCGGCACG
>NZ_CAACUY010000028.1 GCF_900659615.1 Actinomadura fibrosa
CAACGCGCCCGGCTGCGCGGGCAGCGGACAGTGCGCCGCCGGATGCCCGCACAACGCGAAGAACGGCGTCCACCTCAACGCGCTCCCGCAGGCGTGCGCGGCGGGCGCGCGGATCGTGACGCGGGCGCGCGTGGAGCGGATCCTCGTGGAGCGCGGGACGGCGACCGGCGTCCGCGCGCGCCGTCCCGACGGGTCGGCCTTCGAGATCCTCGCCCCGCGCGTCGTCGTCGCGGCGGGCGCCACGCAGACGCCTCCGCTGCTGCGGCGGTCCGGCCTCGGCGGGCATCCGGCGCTCGGCCGCGGCATGGCGGTCCACCCGGCCACCAACCTGGCCGGGCGCTTCGCCGAGCCCGTCGTGGCGTGGACGGGCGTCATGCAGAGCGTGGGCATCGAGGAGCTGCACGCCGACGGCATCCTGATCGAGGCCACGGCGAGCCCGCCCGGCATGAGCTCCTTCCCGCTGCCCGGCACCGGCCGGGCGCTGCGCCGCGAGCTCGCGAGCGCCGACCGGCTCGCGGTGCTCGGCGCGATGATCGCGGACGCGCCGTCCGGCCGGGTGCACGGCGCCCGGCACCGCCCGCTGCTCCGCTACGACCTCGCCCCGGACGACGCCGGACGCCTCCGCCGCGCGCTCGTCGCGATGGGCCGGGTGCTGTTCGCGGCGGGCGCCGAGGAGGTCCTC
Organism: Actinomadura fibrosa; assembly: GCF_900659615.1. Classification (GTDB taxonomy): domain Bacteria; phylum Actinomycetota; class Actinomycetes; order Streptosporangiales; family Streptosporangiaceae; genus Spirillospora; species Spirillospora fibrosa. The sequence goes on from NZ_CAACUY010000028.1 coordinate 683, forward strand.
ACCGGCCTGCCCCGGCACCCGGCCGCCCGGACCGCCGCGGAACTCGCGGACGCGGTCGCCGGCACGCCCGCGGCCGACCTGCACCTCGCCGGGTTCCACCCGACCGGCACCGCGAAGCTGGGCGCCGACGCGGAAGCGGCACCCGTCGCGCCGGACGGGCGGCTCCGCGGCGTGCGGGGCGTCCACGTCGCCGACGCGTCCGTCCTGCCGACCTGCCCGGAGGTCAACCCGCAGCTCACCGTGATGGCGATGGCCCTGCGCATCGCCGAGGGCATCGCCGAGGGCGCCGCCGGAACGTGACGGCGAGGGTCCGGTGGCGGTTCAGGAGCCGAGGTAGCGGAGGACGGCCAGCACGCGGCGGCTGTAGCCGGTCGCGCGCGACAGGTCGAGCTTGTCGAAGATCGCGTTGACGTGCTTCTCGACCGCGCTCTGCGAGATGTGGAGCTGCGCCGCGACCGAGGCGTTCGTGTGGCCCTGCGCCATGTGGTCCAGGACGTCCCGCTCCCGGGGCGTCAGGCGGCTCAGCGGGTCCACGTGCGTGCTTCGCTTCAGCAGCTGGCGCACCACCTCGGGGTCGAACGCCGCACCGCCCGCGCCGACCCGGTCGAGCGCGTCGAGGAACTCGTCCACCTGCGCGACGCGGTCCTTCAGCAGGTAGCCGACGCCGGTGGTGTCGGACGTGAGCAGCTCGGTCGCGTAGCGCTTCTCCACGTACTGCGACAGCACCAGCACCCCGACCTCCGGCCAACGCCGCCGGATCTCCAGCGCGGCGCGCAGCCCCTCGTCAGTGTGGGTCGGCGGCATCCGCACGTCCACGACCACGACGTCCGGCGGGCCGGCCGCCACCGCCGCGAGCAGCGCGTCGCCGTCGCCGACGGCCGCGGCGACCTCGTGCCCCTCCTCGGCCAGCAGGCGGACCAGGCCCTCGCGCAGCAGCGTCGAGTCCTCCGCGAGGATCAGCCGCACGGCAGCTCCGCGGTGATCACGGTCGGGCCGCCGGGCGGGCTGTCCACGCCGAACGTCCCGTCCAGCGCCGCCACCCGCCGGGCCAGGCCCGCCAGGCCGCCGCCGTGCGGGTCGGCTCCCCCGGTCCCGTCGTCCTCGATGCGCACGCGCACCATCCTCGCGCACCCCGCGCGCTCGTGCGCGGCGACCCGGACCTCCACTCGCCCGGCGCCGGAGTGCTTCGCCGCGTTCGTCACGGCCTCGCACACCACGAAGTAGGCGGCCGTCTCGACCGCGTGCGGCGGGCGCTCCGGAAGGTCGTAGCCGATCGCCACGGGCAGCGGCGACCGCTCCGCCACCGTCTCCAGCGCCGCCCGCAGCCCCTCGCCGTCCAGCGCCGCCGGATACACCCGCCAGCTCACCTCGCGGAGGTCGCCGAGCGCGCGCTGCGCCTCCTCGTGCGCCTGCCTCAGCAGGACGGCCGCGCGCTCCGCGTCGCCCGCCGCCCGGCGGGCGCGGCCGATCAGCATCCCCAGCGCGACGAGCCGCTGCTGCACGCCGTCGTGCAGGTCGCGCTCGATGCGGCGGCGCTCGTCGTCCACCGCCTCCACCACCTGCGCCCGGGTGACCGACAGCTCCGCGATGCGGCGCTCGTACTCCGCCAGCGGGGACGGCCCGAGGCAGCGCCGCGCCACGGCACGCTCCAGCGCCACGACGCCGACGAGGCCCTGCGCGGCCAGGAACGCCAGCACCAGCCCCGCCGCGGTCAGATAGAGGACGATCCACCACTCCGGCGCGATGCCGTCCACGTAGTCGCCGGTGACCCACCATCCCCACGCCAGCCCGGCCGCCTCCTCCGCCCCGTACGCGAGGAGCAGCAGGATCAGCCCGCCGAGCAGCCCCACCGGCACCCGCAGGACGAGGTAGGCGAGCGCCCGCAGCGGCCCGTACTCGGCGGGTCTCCCCTCCCCCAGGAACGCCGCGAGCCGCCGCCGCTCCAGCTCCGCGAGCCGCAGCGCGCCGTCCCCGACCGACCGCGGCACCGTCCGGCGGCCGCGCGAGAAGGCCAGCGCGTACACCATGACCGGCGCCGCCACCAGCAGCAGCCCCAGCTCCGCGCCCGCGGAGCAGGCGCCGAGCGCGAGGCCGACCACGGCGCGCGCCACCGCGCCCGCTCTCCGCCGCAGGCCACTGCCACCGTCTCCGTGCTCCGGGCCGGGCGGCGGTGCGGTGGCCTGGCCGTCAGAAGATGCGATCACGTTCGAGTTCTCTCATCCCTTGCTTCTCCGCCCGATGCGCCCCGGGCTCCTTCCCCGCCCGCCGTGACCTCACGATACGGACGGCGACGAACGCCAGCGCCCCGGCCGCCACCAGCGCGACGACCAGCTTGGAGTAGATCCCGACGTACTGCTCCACCGTCCGCCAGTTGTCGCCCAGCCCGTATCCGGCGAGGACGAACGCCGTGTTCCACAGCAGGCTGCCCAGCGCCGTGTACAGCAGGAACGTGCCCATCCGCATCCGCTCCACCCCGGCCGGGACGGAGATCAGGCTGCGGAAGATCGGGATCATGCGGCCGAAGAACACCGCCTTGGCGCCGTGCCGCGCGAACCACGCCTCCGTCCGGTCGAGGTCGGCGAGCTTCACCAGCGGCAGCCGCGCCACCAGCCGCCGGATCCGGTCCCGGCCGATCAGCGCGCCGATCCCGTAGAGCGCCAGCGCGCCCGCGACGGACCCGGCCGTCGTCCACAGCAGCGCCGCGACCAGGCTCATCCGCCCCTGCGCCGCGGTGAACCCGGCGAGCGGCAGGATCACCTCGCTCGGCAGCGGCGGGAACAGGTTCTCCAGCGCGATCGCCAGCCCGGCGCCGGGGGCGCCCATCCGGTCCATCAGTCCGGTGGCCCAGCCCGCGATGCCGCCCGCCGGCTCGGTCCCGGCCGCCGCGGTGAGGAGGTGCGTCGTCTCGATCATGCCTACGACGCTAGGAATCCGGGGGGTGCCGCCACCATGGAGCGCACCGCCCGGACGACCGGCCGCGCGCCGCACCCCCGCCCTGCGGAAAACCGCACCCCGCGGATCGACACCCGCGCCCGCAGGAACCCGCGCCCGCGTGCATCGGGAGGTCGAACGCCACGGATGGGCCGAAACCGCCACCTGGCAGGGCAAGGCAGTCCTAGGCTGTGCTCACAGCGCTCCCAGGCACCGCGGGATGCCAGGCGCCACGCGAGCGCGTCGCCACCGGCCAGGTGCGAGAGCGTCGTCACCGCCGCCGCCGGGCCGGGAACGAAAGGAGCACCGTGGTCGAGGACATCCCGGAGGAGGCCCCTCCCGGCATCGACACCTCCACGCCCAGCTTCGCCCGCGTGTACGACTACTTCCTCGGCGGCAAGGACAACTTCGCCGTCGACCGGCAGGTGGCCGACATGGTGATGCAGCTCGTCCCGGAGGCCCCCGTGGTCGCCCAGGGCAACCGCGTCGCGATCGGACGCGCGGTGACCTACCTAGCGGGCGAGGCCGGGATCGACCAGTTCGTCGACATCGGCTCGGGGCTGCCCACGTCCAGCAACGTCCACCAGTACGCCCGGGACGCCTCGCCCAGCGCGCGCGTCGTCTACGTGGACAACGACCCGATCGTGCTGGCCCACGGCCGGGCGCTGCTCAGCGAACCGGGCGTGGCCACGTTCATCCAGGGCGACCTGTACGAGCCCGACAAGATCTTCGCGGACGAGGCGCTGACCGCGCTCATCGACCTGGACCGGCCCGTCGGCGTCATCCTGGCCGCGATCATCCACCACGTGCCGGACGAGCGGGACCCGGCGGGCGTCGTCCGCGGGCTGCTGCGGTTCCTGCCGCGCGGCAGCCACGTCATGCTCACCCACCTGCACGACTCGGGCGACGACCCGCGCGTGGAGGAGGCCAAGCGCGTCCTCCAGTCGGGGCTCGGCGGGTCCTACTTCCGCCCGGCCTCGGAGATCGAGCGGTTCATGGACGGGCTCACGATCCTCGAACCGGGAGTGGCCCACGTGACCGAGTGGCGGCCGAACGGGCCGCCGGGACCGCTGGAGCATCCCCTGCACACGCAGATGGTCGCCGTGCTGGGACGCAAGGACTGACGGCGGCGCGGGACCGGGCCGCCAGGTGCGCGGCGCGCTCCAGCTCGTCCTCGAAGGCGAGCACCACCATCTCCGGGCCGTCGGGCCGCGGCCGGACGAGCAGGTAGGGGATCCCGGCGCGCTCGGCCAGGTAGGCGACGCCGTCCTCGTCGTGCGCGTAGAGCCGGGCGCCGCGGAACCGGGCGAGCACCTCGTCGTACGGGGCGGTCTCCTCGCGCATGCGGGACATTCCCCCATCCCCACGTGTCGCGCCTGTTTCCGACGGGTGAAGGGACGCCCAACTCCGTCCGAGCAACATCCTCGAACGGCAAGGGGGTGAGTCGGCCGCCGCCCAGGAACCTTAGATGGCGGTGGCCGACTCACCCCGGTCTACGACCGGTTACGGACGGTCATCACTGCGTCTGGCCCACACAGGTCCCCGTCTGCTCGCTCCCCACCGGGATCAGGTCGACGGGGATCGCGAGCACGTTGGCGTCGGCGCCGCACAGGCCGATGGGGACGTTGAGCAGGGTGTTGGAGTTGGTGTTGGTGTCGCCGCCGGCGTCGGCCTGGGCCGGGCTCGCGGCGACGAGCACGCCGAGGATCAGGGTCGCCGCACCGACGGCGAGGGGGGCTGCCTTGCGCATGGGAGTCTCCGTTCTGCGGGCCCTGTCGCGGGCCGGTCCGAGGCGAATACCCCGCAACTTCGGAGAGTAATCGATCGGTCACGGAATGCTTGCCATTCGGTCGCCCCGGCGGAAGGTGCGGAAGGGAGGCGGCCTCCGCTCGACCTGCGGATTAAGCGGAGAGTGAAATCCGTGCCGGGCCCGCGGCCGCACGAGGAGGCTCGGCGGACCGGGATCCCGCAGGCAGCGGCGGGTTCCGGGCCATGGCGGCGGCAGGTTTCGGACACCGTGTCCGGCCAAGAAGTTTTTCTGATCGACTTTTCCGTTAAGAGCCCTTCTTGTAGCGTTCGCAGCGTTTTGTGAAGTGAATTCATGATCGGACTTTCCCGCCACGAGATCATGTAAGGACGCCGCGATGCCTCTGGCGACAGGTCTGGCCGCGGCCGCGCTCCTCGGCCTGCTGACGCTGCTGGCCACCGCGCGGCACGGCCGGCGCCGAGACAGCTCCCCCCACGGCCACCCCGAGTCGCTCACGGCGGTCCTCGACCCCGGCGACGAGGAGTACCTCGCCTGGCTGGCCGACCACCACTGGCCCGGTGACGAGTACCTCGACCTGGAGCACGAATGGCGGGTCGAGTTGGGCCTCCTCGACCCGTCCGGGCTCTACGACTCGCCCGAGTGCCCCCAGTGCAACCTCCGCCGCGAGGACGTGTGGCCCTGCCCGGCGTGCGGGCGGCTGCTGCACCCCTCGTGCGGGCACGGCATGCGGCGCCGGAGGGTCGACCGCCCCTACCGGACGCACGGGACCAATCCGGAGGCCGTCATCGGCGAGTGGATCTGCACCGGCTGCGCGTCCGTCGTCGGCCTGGACGTCGACCACGGGGACGAGCAGGACGGCGATCTTCTGCACTGAACGTCCCGAAATGCCCCGCCTTCCGGGCCGCCACACGCCTCGAAAGGTAAAGAATTCCCCATAGACTTGCATATTTCGGACGGGCAGCGGCAGGCTTGAACTATGTCCCTATTACCGGGACGTAGTGGAGGATCCCGTGACCGCACCCGCACCGACCTGCCCGCACGAGCCGCCCTGCCCCGCGTCCGGCGCACCGGACCGGGAGGCCGCCCGCATCGTCGCCCACCACCCCGAGCAGGGGTGGAGCCTCCTCTGCAACGGCACCGTCGTGTTCGAGGACACCGGCGAGCTGCTGCCGGACGGCCGCGCGATCGCACCGCACCGCCCGGCCACCACCGTCTAGAACCGCCGCGCTCCAGACGCCGCCGCCTGCGGAACCCCGCCGCCGCAGGGCGGGCGGTCCCCGTCCGCCCTCAGGCACCCGCCCCCTCAAGCGGCGCGATCCTGATCGGGACGGCGTTCAGCCAGGCCATCCCGGCGAGCCGCTCCAGGTCAGCGGGGTCCGGGGAGGCCAGTACGTTCACGTTCGCGCCGCCCGCCTCGTTCGCCCGGCGCCAGCCGCCCCGGTGCCCCCAGCCGTGCGGGACGGCGACGGTCCCCTCGGTCATCTCGTCGGTGACCCGCGCCGGGATCTCGATGGACCCGTGCGGCGAGGTGATCCGGCAGAGCGTCCCGTCCGCGATGCCGTACTCGGCGGCGTCCTTGGGGCTGATCCGCGCCGCCTGGGCGCGCCCGCCCCGCATCAGCGCCGGGGAGTTGTGCATCCACGAGTTGTGCGAGCGGATCTCCCGGAGGCCGATCAGGCGCAGCGGGAACCCGTCCGGCGGCTCCGCGGCCGCGGCGAGCCGCTCGACCTCCGCGACGATCTCCGGCGGCGCCAGGTGCACGCGCTTGTCCTTGTGGACGATGCGGCGGCGCAGCGTGCCCGTCCGCTGGTGGTCGCCCAGGACGATGCCGTGCGGCGCCTTCCGGAGCCGGCGCAGGCTGAGGCCGCGGCGGCGCAGCCCGTACCAGTCGCCGGCCGGGCCGGTGCGGATCAGGGCGTCCACGAGGAACCGCGGCGAGGGCCGGACGCCGAGGCGGTGCGCGAGCCGCTGGACGCCGAACGCGCCGAGCCCGAGGCCCATCCGGCGGGCCAGCCCCTCGATGATCTCCCATTCCTGGCGGGCCTCGCCGCGCGGCGGGACGACCGCCTCCGTCCACGTCACGTAGGGCGTGAGGTGGTTCTGGAGGAACGGCAGCGGGAAGTCCTCGCGCTCCAGGAACGTGGTGGCGGGCAGCACGTAGTCGGCCTTGCGGCCCGTGTCGCTGACGTAGAGGTCGATGCAGACGAGCAGGTCGAGCTCGTCCATGGCCTCGCCGAGCGCCGTCTCACCGGGGACGCTGAGCAGCGGGTTGCCCGCCGACACCATGAGCGCCCGCAGCCTCCCCGGGCCCGGTGTGGTGATCTCCTCGGCCATGACGCCGGCGGGGAAGGTGCCGAGGACGTCGGGGTAGCCGCCGACGCGCGACCGCGTCCGGCCGTAGGTGGCGAGCCCGGACATCCGCAGGATCTCGTCCACGCGCAGCGGCGCCGCGCCGAACAGCGCGCCGCCGGGCCGGTCGAGGTTCCCGGTGACCAGCGTGACGGCGTCGATGAGGAACGCGGTGAGGGTGCCGTGGCGGCCGAGGCAGGTGCCCGTCCGCCCGTACACGACGGCGCGCCCGGCGCCCGCGAGGTCCCGGGCCAGCCTCCGGGCGTCCTCGGCCGGCACGCCGCTGCGCGCCTCGGTGTCCTCGGGGGCGAAGCCCTCGGCGAGGGACCGCAGCCGGTCGGTGCCGGACGCCTGCCCGGCGCACGCGGCGGCGTCCTCCAGCCCCTCCGCGAAGATCACGTGCAGCAGGGACAGCAGCAGCCAGGCGTCCCCGTCCGGGGCGACGGGCAGGTGCTCGTAGGCCCGCGCGGTCTCGGTGCGGCGCGGGTCGGCGACCACGACCCGGCCGCCGCGGCGCACGATCGCCGACAGGTCCTCGCGGATGCGCGGGGCGGTGATGAGGCTGCCGTGCGACACCAGCGGGTTGGCGCCGAGCATGAGCAGCAGGTCGGTCCGCTTGAGGTCGGGGATCGGGACGAGCACCGGCGCCCCGTAGAGCAGCGCGCTGGCGGCGAAGCGGTTGTTGACGTCCTGCGACCCGGCCGAGTAGACGTGCGGTGACTTGAGCGCGGCCATGAACGAGTTCATCCACAGCGGATGGCTGTAGGAGAACGTCGCCGGGTTCCCGAAGTACCAGCCGATGGACGACCCGCCGTGCTCGCGGCGGATCGCGTTCAGCCGCCTGGCGATGTCGCCGAGCGCCTCGTCCCAGCTCACCCGCTCGAACTCGCCGTCGGGACGGCGACGCAGCGGATGCAGGACCCGGTCGGGGTCGTTCTGCACCTCCGCCATCGCGATGCCCTTCGGGCAGGCGAAGCCCTTGGACAGCGGATGCTCCCGGTCCGGCCGGATCTGGAGCAGCTCACCGTCCCGGACCGTCGCCTCCAGCCCGCAGAGGGGCTCGCAGATCCGGCAGTAAGTGTGCACTTGCATCGTCCGCATGCGCCGATTGTGCACCAACCGCGCCCCCGGCGGGAGGGCCCCCTCCCCCGCCGGAGATCCCCTCACCGGATCACATGGCGGTCGAAACCCAGCCTGGCCAGCTCTTCCATGGCCGCCCACGGCTCCTCCGGAACCGGCATCGGAACCTGGTGGCCGCGCTCCGCGTAGACGACCATGCGCTGGAGGTCTCCGACCATCAACTCGATGAGCTGCCGCTCGTCCCCGCCGTCCCGGTAGGCGTCGTAGCCGAGGTCCGGTCCGGTGACCTGCCACGCGACGTCCGCCCACTGCCGCCGCGCCGTCGCCAGCGCCCGGCGCGTCATGTACGGCTTGGCGACCAGGATCCCCCGCCGCACCGCGATGCCCAGCCGATCCAGCAGCGCCCGGGTCGCGGTGATGTTCTCTCCGGTGTTGGACGCCGTCTCCTCCAGCAGCAGGGCGTCCTCGGGCACTCCCGCCGCCAGGACGACCCGCGCGAACACGCGCGCCTCCGTTTCGTCCCACCCGGCCGTTATTTTGCCATTGCCACCCGAGACCACTACCAGCGGCGCCCGGCCATCGCGCCAAAGCCGCGCCGCGTGCGCCGCCACCCGCGTGTCGTGGCAGCCCAGCGCGAGGAGCACGTCAGCCTTGGAAGGGAGGTCGGTGAGCACGAGATGGTCCCAGACGACCCGGGCCAGCTCGCGGGCCCGTTCGTCCACCGCGGGCGCCGCGCGCCGCCCGTCCCGGTGCCGGGCGGGCCGATCGTCTCCGGAAGTTCGCATGTCGGGCTCCCATCCGATCGATCACTTGGGTAGCGTTCTACTGTTTTGCTACTTACGCAGGAATCGTGCGAAACTCGACCGCGAAAGGACGGGGTGGTGTGATCGCATTCCTGGTCCTCGTGTCACTGGTCGCCCTGTTCGGCCTGTGCCTGCCCAACCTGTTCCGCCCGATGGCCCCGTCCCCCGCCGCGGACGAGTCCCCCGACGACGCCTCGGGCCCGCCGCCCGACGTCCACCCCGAGTCGATGACGGCCGAACTCGACCCCGGCGACGAGGAGTACCTCGCCTGCCTCGCCGACGAGCTGTGGCCCGAGGACGAGTACCTGGAGATGGAGCCCACCTCGGACGGCGAGGAGGAACCGGGCAGCAACAGCAAACACCGCTGACCACGGCTCCCATGTCGCTCCCGCCGCTCCCGTAAACCGCCGCACCGGACGAACCGTCCCACGGTAGTCGGGCGCTCCCCTCGACAGCTCCGGAAGGCGGCGGCACGGGGAGCCCGGCATGTTCGAGTCCGGCCCGCTCCCGCGTCCGCCCTGAGGCGACGTTGCGAGGACGCGATGGCAGTGCGAGACGTGCCAAGGCCCGGCTACATCGGAGTGGACGTCGACCCCGGCGGAACGACACGGCTCTTGCGGCTGTGTCACCTGTTCCTCGGAGAAGGCGAGACGGCCCTGGCGCTTGCCACGACCGTCAAGGCGCTCCCCACCCTCACGCATGTCCTCGTGACCGACCAGAGGATCCTCGGCTTCGCCGCGGAGAAGCTGGCCCAGGAGGGGCCCCGGCAAGAGACGCCCCTGGACGCGGTCGCCGCCGTCGAGCTCCGGCGGTCGTACAAGCAACGCTGGTTCCTCGTGACACGTGACGAGTCGGGCACCGAGACCGACTTCGGCGACCTGCACGAGCAGGACGCTCCTCGCGTCCGCGAACTCATTCAGAGCAGCATCCGGCCGCCGCACCCGAGGCCCGCGGTCCCCGCTCCCGCACAGCCCCCTGCACCGGCACCCGTCTCGATTCCCACGCCGAGTCCGGCCCCTGCGCCCCTCCCGGCCGCCGCACCTCCTTCAGCGCCGGCGCCGGCGCAACCGGGCTGGAGCTACAACCCGCCGCCGACATGGCCCGCACCGCCACCGGGATGGACGCCTTCGCCCGGCTGGCAGCCGGATCCGAGCTGGCCTCCCGCGCCGCCGGACTGGCAGTTCTGGCTGCCTCCAGCACCTCCGGCGGCCCCGGCCGCGGCGATGCCGCCCGCGCCCGCACCGGTGGCCCCGGCACCGGTTCCGCCCGCACCGGCCCGCCCCGCGCTGCCTACTCCCGCGCTGCCTACTCCCGGGCCGCCTGCTTCCGGGCCGTCCAGGAGCATGCCGGGGTTCGGCGGAAGGAAGCAGCGCATCGAGGAGCTGGAGGCGGAGAACGCCGAGCTGCGTACGTGGCTGGAGCGGCTCGGCGGGCTCGGGGCCCGCGAGGTCGCCGCCGAGATCGAGCGGCTGCGCTCGGAGGCGGCCGATGTGGAACGCGAGAAGGAGAAGGCGCGCCTCCGCCTTGAGCGCCTGCGCCGAGAGATCGTCGAGACGGAGGACCTCGCCCTCCTCCAGGAGGCCGGCGTCTATGAGTACCAGCACCCGCTGGCCGATGTCGTCGCCTACAAGGCCGAGCTGGCCCGCGTGAAGGACCGGATCAAGGCGATGGCCCGCAACGGCAAGGCGGTCGTGGCGACGACCGACTGGACGGTCAACGGCTCGGCGAGCCAGGGCGGCAAGATGGTGCGCGATTTCTCCCGTCTGATGCTGCGCGCCTACAACGCGGAGGCGGACAACCTCGTCCGGACGATGCGTCCGTACAGGCTCCAGTCGGCGATCGACAGGCTCGACAGGAGCGCGCAGACGATCGAGCGCCTCGGCAAGACGATGGACATCCGGGTGAGCCGCGAGTACCGCCAGATCCGCGTCAAGGAGCTCGAACTCACGGCGGACCACCTCGCGAAGGCCGAGGAGGAGAAGGAGCGGATCCGCGCCGAACGGGAACGCCAGCGTGAGGAGGAGAAGGCGCGCAGGGACTTCGAGCGTGAGAAGGCGCGGCTGCTGAAGGAACGCTCACACGTCGAGTCCGCCCTCGCCCGCCTGGAGGCCAGGGGTGACGAGGCGGGCGCCGCCGACCTGCGCTCCAGGCTGGCGGACGTCGAGAACGCGATCTCCGACGTCGAGGGCCGTGCGGCCAACGTCCGCGCCGGCTACGTCTACGTCATCTCCAACATCGGCGCGTTCGGGGAGCGCATGGTGAAGATCGGTATGACGCGCCGCCTGGAGCCGATGGACCGGGTCCGCGAGCTCGGCGACGCGTCCGTCCCCTTCCGCTTCGACGTCCACGCGCTCATCTTCAGCGAGGACGCCGTCGGCCTGGAGAACGCCCTCCACCAGGAGTTCGCCGAGCAGCGCGTCAACCGGGTCAACCTCCGCCGCGAGTTCTTCCACGCCACGCCCGCCGAGGTGCGCGGCGTGCTCGAACGCATGGCGGGCAGCCATCTGCTCGAATACACCGAGCTGCCCGAAGCCGCCGAGTACCGCGCGAGCCGCCGCGCCTGACCGGGCGGACGCCGCCGCCGGTCAGGGGGCGTCGAAGAGGGCGCTCACGGACTCGCCGTCGTGGATGCGGCGGACGGCCTCGGCGAGGGCGGGGGCGATCGACAGGACCTGGAGCTTGCCCTCGTGCTCGCCGTCCGGGACGGGCACCGTGTTGGTGCAGACGATCTCCAGGACGTCGGGCTCGGCCGCCAGGCGCTTGAGGGCCCCGGCGGCGAACAGGCCGTGGGTGCAGGCCACCCGGATCGAGCGGGCGCCGAGCTCGCGCAGCCGGTCCAGCAGCTCCAGGACGGTGCTGCCCTTGGCGATCTCGTCGTCCAGCACGATCACGTCGCGGCCGGCGACCTCGCCGATCACGGTGCTGATCACGACGCGGTCGTCGGAGAAGCGCTGCTTGGCGCCGGCGGCGACCCCGACGCCGAGGAGGCGGGCGAACGCGGCGGCCTCCTTGGCGTTGCCGAGGTCCGGCGAGACGACCGTCGTCCGCGACAGGTCGTAGCGGCGGAAGTGCGCGGCCAGCTCGCGCAGCGCGTGCAGGTGGTCGACCGGCACGGAGAAGAACCCGTGCACCTGCGGCGAGTGCAGCGTCATCGCGAGGACGCGGCTCGCGCCGGACGTGACGAGCAGGTCGGCGACGAGGCGCCCGCCGATGGAGATGCGCGGGCGGTCCTTCTTGTCCGAGCGGGCGTAGGAGTAGTGGGGCATCACCACGGTGATGCGGGCGGCGGACGCGCCGCGCGCGGCGTCGCACATCAGCAGCAGCTCGACCAGGTGCTGCTGGACGGGCGCGACGAGCGGCTGGATCAGGAACACGTCGCGCTCGCGGCAGTTGGCCTGGAGCTGCACCTCCATGCAGTCGTTGGCGAACCGGTCGACGCGGACCGGGCTCAGCGGCACCCCCAGATGCGCGCACACCTCGGCGGCCAGCTCGGGGTGTGCACTGCCACTGAAGACGGCGATCTCGCGCACGGGGACGGCTCCACTCGCATCGGATCAGGCGGGCGGCCTCCATGCTAGGGGTGGCGGCGGCTCGGGCGCTTCAAGATCAGGTGGAGTCGCCGCCGTTCAGCGGGACGCGGCGGGCGAGGATCCTGCGGTGGGTGATCCGCCAGCCCTCCGGCAGGCGGACGGCGGTGTCCTCGTAGGTGACGCTGCCGCAGGAGCCGTCGGTGCGGATGCCGATCCCCTTCGAGCGGACGCGGGCCCGGTCGGCGGTCTCGGCCTCGACCACGACGTTGGTGACGTGGTGGCCGACGGGGTTCCCCGCGCCGAGCGCGAGCGCGGCGTCCCGCAGCGCGGCGAGCCCCTCGATCGGCTCGCCGCCGAGATCGGTGACGTCGTAGACGACGTCCTCGGTGAACAGCTCCCGCATGCGGTCGAGCTCGCCGGCGTCGGTGAGATGCCCGTGCAGGGAGACCAGATCGGTGATCGCCAGGCGGTCCTCGATGGTGAACGGCATACCCGTCCTCTCTAAATGGGGAGTTCCCCGTTTAGAGAGGACGGTAGCAGGACGGCACGCCGCCGGTCATTCCTTCTCAAGCAGCGTCTTCAGCGCGGACATGATCTGCGGCCAGCCCTGGCTCACCAGGCCGATCAGCGCCGTGCCCGGCTTCCCGGCGTCGTGCAGGACGGTGAGCTTGACCGACGTGTCCTTGGGTTCGAGCTCGAAGGTCACCTTGGACCGGGGGTCGCTCGACAGGTCGGCCAGCATGTCGTCGGCCACGCCGTTGGCCTCGGCCCACTCGGGCGTGAACGTGTGCCACGTGTAGGCCAGTCTCCGGTAGGGCTCGGCCTCCAGGACGACCTGGTCCGGGTGGCTGATCGTCACGCCGTTCTCCGTCCAGGTGATCGGCGACCCCGGCTTCCAGTCGGTGTCGAAGGCGACGCCCCAGTACCGGGCCGTGAAGGCCGGGTCGGTCAGCGCCTCCCAGAGCCGCTCCGGCGTGGTCTCGATCCAGATCGTGTAAACGAACGCGCTGTCGGACACGGTCGCTCCTTCCAGAGCCGTCTTCAGATCGGTCAGCGCCCGCGCCCGCTCCCGGTCGTACCGGCTGATCCAGCGGTCGGCGATGGCGTTGATCGGCACCGCGTTGAGGTAGTGCAGCTTCTCGCGGCCCCGCCGCACCGTCGTCACGAGGTTCGCGGCCTCCAGCACCGCCAGGTGCTTGCTGACCGACTGCCTGGTCATGTCGAGCCCGGCGCACAGGTCCCGCAGGCTCTGCCCGTTCCGGGCGTTGAGACCGTCCAGCAGCCGGCGCCGGCTCGGATCGGCCAGCGCTTTGAACACCTCGTCCACGGCGACTCCCCAACACGCAACCATTTGGTTGCCTATCGGCACCATAGGCAACCGACGGGTTGCCTGTCAAGATGGCCGTTCGCTCGCCGTCTGTGCTGGTCGGCGCGGTTCTCGGACGAAGCCGAATGAGAAAGCATCCGACAGAACGGAAGGCGCCGCCCGCACTGGGCTACGGTTTGCGAAGGCCCTTACGGCGATCCCGTGCAGGAAGCGGACATGAGCACAGCTGCAGTCGAGCCAGCCGGCGGTGGATCCCACGAGGCGTGGGAGGCCGGGCCGACGGTCGCCCGGATGGTGCTCGGCGCGCAGCTCCGGCGGCTGCGCGAGGCGGACGGGTACAGCCGCGACGAGGCCGGGGACGCCCTCTGCCGGACCGGCGCGTGGATCCGCGACCTGGAACTCGGGCGCGCCAGGCTCGCGCTGCGCGACGTCGCCGCCCTGTGCACGGCCTACGGCCTCACCGACCGGGCCGCGCGCGCGACCCTGCTCGGGCTCGCCCGGCAGGCGAACGCGCCCGGCTGGTGGTCGGCGTTCCAGGACGTGATCCCGCCCTGGTCGGAGGCGTACATCGGGCTGGAGCAGTCCGCCAGCGTGATCCGCACGTACGAGACGCAGATCGTCCCGGAACTGCTGCAGACGGAGGCGTACGCCCGCGCGCTGCTGGCCCGGCGGCACTCGGAACGGGACGCCGAGCGGATCGTCCGGCTGCGGATGCGGCGGCAGGGCATCCTGCACCGGACCCGCCCGGTGCGGCTCTGGGCGGTGATCGACGAGGCCGCCCTCCGGCGCGCGTTCGGCAGCCGTCCGGTCGCGTTCGGCCAGCTGGAGCACCTCATCGACATGTGCGACCTGGCGCACGTGACGCTCCAGGTCCTGCCGCTGGACGCGGAGGCCCCGGCCGTCTCCGGGGGGACGTTCACGCTGCTGCGCCCGCCCGAGCGCGAGCTCCCCGACGTCGTCTACGTGCAGCGCCTCAACGGCGCGATGTACCCGGCCGACGCCGATGCCGTGGCCTCCTACTGGCACGCCATGAACCGGCTCGTGCTGAAGGCCGCGCCCGCCCGGTCCACGCAGCCGATCCTGCTGAGGATCCTGCGGGGGCTGTGACGCCCGCCGGGAGGAGGTACCTCGAACCCGGGCGACGGATCATGTCCCGCGCCCCCGTACAGAACAAGACAGGACACCTCATGCGCGCAGCCGCCTGCAAAGCGTGGGTACGGCTGGCACCATGAGCGACGGGACACCATGGTCTGCACGGGCGACGAGAGCGGCTCACCATGATCGACGATAGTGCGCGACCCGGCGGGTCGGAGGACTTCATCGCGGCGCTCAACGCGTTCTACGTGTCGTGCAACCGGCCGCCCTACCGCAAGCTCGCGGAGCTCTCCGAGCAGCTGAGCGACCTCTACGGCAAGCGCGGCCTGCCCGTCCTGTCGGCGACCGCCGTGTTCGAGGTGCTGGCGGGCCGGCGCAAGCGGCTGCCGTCCTCGGCCTGGGTCGCCTCGTTCATCCTCTGCTGCCAGCGCCGGGCCTGGGAGACGGGCGTCCTCCCCGTCGACCCGGGCATCGAGGCGCTGCCCTCCTGGCAGGCCAGGCTGCGCGCCGCGCACGGGCCGCCGGCCCCGCGCCGCGGCGACCGCTCGTCCGCCGCATGCGAGACCGCGGTTCCCGGTGGCCGCGCGCCCTCCGTGCCCGGCGCCCGTACGCCGCCGGACGCCGAGACCGACCCCGCCGTCCCGCTCCGCCTCACCCCGTCACACCGGGCGGCCATCGCCGACTACGGCGAGCACGGGCGGGAGCTCCTCGACCGCGCGCCGACCGGCGAGCCCGACGCCGTCTACCGCATCGCGGTACTGATCGGCACCGACCCGGCGCGCGTCCCGGAGGCCGCGGCGCTGCTCATCGAGGCGGCGGCGGGCGGCCATCCCGGCGCCCTCGACCTGCTGGACGCCGGCTCCGGCGACCTCGACCACCGCCACGCCGCCGCGCACGCCTACCGGCTCGGCGAGGCCGCGGCCCGCACGGGCTCCCCCGCGACGGCGCTCGCCTACTACCGGGCCGCCGTCCAGGGCGGCCGCCTCGACGCCGCCTTCAAGATCACCGAGATCCTCCAGGACGCCGGAACGGAGGCCCCCGCCTCCTGGCTCGCCCCCGCCGGAGACCACCGGAACACCGAACCCCCACCCCACAACACCTGACGGAAGATCAGGTGGGGGCGCTGAGCGGGGTCAGCCAGTGGATCTCCAGGTCCTCGCGCAGGTACTCCAGGCGGCGCCGCTGGAAGTCGGCGAGCTCGGGCCGCGCCAGGTGCGCGCGGAGGTCGTCGGCCGAACGCCACAGCTCGTAGAACACCAGCGTGCCCGGGTCGGCCGCGTCGCGGTGGACTTGGTACTGGAGGGCGCCCGGCTCGGCCCTGGTCGGTTCCACGAACGACAGCAGCAGCCGCTCCAGCTCCTCCGCCCGCTCGGGCCGGGGACGGGCGAAACCGTAGACGCCGACGGGACCGCCGGTCTCAGGTACGACGATTGTCATACCTTGGACGCTAGCGAGCACCAAGGTACGATGCAAGTCGTACCTAGGGGGTGGGATGGATCTCGGGAAGGTGTTCGCCGCGCTGGCCGACGACTCGCGGCGGCGGGTCGTGGCCGAGCTCGCGGCCGACCCCGGCGGCGGCGAGCGCGCGTGCGGCTCCTTCGACCTGCCGGTGAAGAAGGCCACGCGGACGCACCACTTCCGGGTGCTGCGCGAGGCGGGGCTGATCGTCCAGCGCGACCACGGCAACGGCAGCGCCGTCTCGCTGCCGAGGGCCGACATCGAGGAGCACCTGCCCGGCCTGCTGGCGCTGCTGGTCGAGGAGCTCGGCCCCCGGCCGGGCGCCGGCTCCGCCTAGGGCTTGCGGCCGACCGCGCCGAACGCGTCCACGGCCTCGGGGGCGTCCCCGACGGTGACCTCCGGCCGCCACTCGGTCACCGACACCACGCCGGGCTCCAGCAGTTCGAGCCCGTCGAAGAAGCGGGCGATCCCCTCGGGCGAGCGCAGCACCAGCGGCGCGTTCCCCGAGGCGTTCCAGACCTCGACGATCCGGTCGGACGCGGCGCCGTGCACGACGTTCGTCCCGTCGTACATGGCCAGGAAGCTCCCGGACGGCAGCGCCGCGACGAGGCGCCGGACGATCCCGTACGCCTCCTCGTCGTCGGTGATGAACTCCAGGATGCCCATCAGCGTGAGCGCGATGGGACGGGAGAAGTCGAGCGTCCGCTCGGCCGCCTCCAGGATGCGGTCGGGCTCGCGCAGGTCGGCGTCGATGTACGCGGTCGCGCCCTCCGGCGTGCTGGTGAGCAGGGCCTGCGCGTGGGCCAGCACGAGCGGGTCGTTGTCGACGTAGACGATCCGGGACTCGGGCGCCGCGCGCTGGGCGACCTCGTGGGTGTTGTCGACCGTCGGCAGGCCCGTCCCGACGTCGATGAACTGGCGGACGCCCTCCTCGGCCGTCAGGTGCCAGACGACGCGGTTCAGGAACAGCCGGGACGCGCGGGCCAGCCGCGCGACGTCCGGGAGCATGGTCAGGATCTGGTCGCCGACCTCCCGGTCCACGGGATAGTTGTCCTTGCCGCCCAGCCAGTAGTTCCAGATGCGGGCCACGTGGGAAACGCTCGTGTCGATCTCGGGCGCGGGTCCGTGCTCGCTCATGCGCCGCCCTTCCGCGGAGGTTAGCCGGACCCCCATCCTGTCCCGGGACGCGGCGCGGCGACAGCGATTCGCGCACGGCCGCCGCGCCCTGATCCCTCCCCCGCTCCGCTCTGTGGTCTCCTTGGCCGTACCCGGGCCGGGTGCTATCAGTCCTTGACCACGGTGTTCGCGGAGATCCGCGCCGTCGCCGCGTCCAGGGTGACCCGGTGCCGCGTGCCGTCCGCCGCCGCGACGCGGGCCTCCCAGGCCGCGCCGTCCCGCCGCCGCTCGAACTCCAGCGAGGTCACCCGTCCCGGAACGGCCTTGAGCGCGACGTCGGCGGCCGCCGCGGCGGTGACCTTCGCGTTCCGCAGCGCTGCCGCGCCGTCCGCGGACCTTCCTTCGTGGCCGCGGTGGCGCCCGTGGTCATCGCCGTGATCGTCGCCTCGGTCGTGCCCGTGGTCGTCGCCGTGGTCGTCGTCGCGTCCGCGGTCGTCCCCGCGGTCGCGCGGCTCGTTGGTCAGGACCTTGCCCGTGCCGGAGTCGACGACGACCTCCCGCCAGGTGCCGTCCTGCCGGGCGAAGGCGGCCACGCTGTCGGCGGCGGCGAGGCCGGCGCGCTCGGCGAGGCGCCGCCAGTGGGCGGCGAAGTCCGGGCGCGCGAGCGGACGCGGCGGCTCGGGCCTCGACGTGTCGGGCAGCGGCGAGCTCTCGCGCGGGTCCTTGGGGGTCCTCGGGAGCTGGGCCAGTGCCTGGACCTCGTCGGTGTAGGGCAGGTCGTAGCGATACTGGACGGGCAGGCCGAGCGCGGGGTCGCTCTGCGGCGGGTCGCCGTCGGGGCGGGGATCGAGCACCAGGCCGGGCAGCGAGAGCGCCACGAGGGGCAGGTCGAACAGCTTGTCCGACTCCGTGCCGAGCCATTCGCGGGCGGGCGCGGAGGTGCCGCCGTAACGCGGCCAGCCCGCGGCGCCGTCCGCGGTGAAGCGCCACTCCTTCGGCAGGTCCAGGCCGTCCTGGCGGATCACCGGCAGCTCGAACGGGACGAGCTGGCGGCCGGCGATCGGCACGTTGGGCGGGCTGACGCTCTGGGTGAGCGCGAGGGCCTGCACCATCGGCAGGGTCGGGTGGCGGCGCCAGACGAGGGGCAGCGCGGCGCCGAGGGTGTCGGGCGGCAGCGCGCCGCTGTTCACCAGGGTCCGCAGGAGCACCGGGTCGGCGCCGTACTGGAAGGCCCAGGCGCCGAGGCCGGCCGAGGGGGCGGACTCGCTCCGCGCCTCGAAGCCGATCGCGTCGAAGGCGAGCCGCACGAGGGGCGGGAACAGCTCGCGCCCGGTGACGGTGCGGAGGGGGACGGTCGCCAGGCCGCCGATCCAGTCGTCGAAGCCGGGCAGGGCGTCGGCCGCGGTGGGCGCCTCGGTGCTCAGCCAGAACAGGCCGCTGACCGCCACCTCGGGTGCGTCCAGTGCCACGTCGGCGGACTGGAGCTGGAATCCCCCGCCGACCGGGCCCAGCACCCATGTGGCGGTCATGCGCTGGGCCGCGGCGAGGGTGAGGCTCCAGGGCTGCTCGCCGGGGACCCGGCCGAGCCCGGCCGGATCGTCGTTGCCGAAGCTGACGGCGCCGCGCAGCAGGTTGCCGGGCACCGGGGCGGGCTCCTGCCGGGCCGCGCCCGCGTCGAGGTAGATCTGCTCGGACAGGTTGGGCAGCGGGAGCTGGGCCCAGCCGTCGTCCAGCGGAGTGAAACCCCACAGCACGGGCGGCGCGACCGGCCCGGTCTCGCCCTGCGCCGGCCGGCTCCAGGACGGTTCGGGCAGCAGCAGCGTGGCGCGGAGCCGGCGCGCGGCCTCGTTCGGGTCGAAGGCGAGCGAGGTGGCGCCGAGGGTGACCCGCTCGCTCCAGCCGGTGCCGTCCCGGTCGGCGTCGTAGCCGAACGTGCCCGCGGGACCGGCGGGCGGGCCGCCCGCCGCCAGCTGCACCCGCAGTTTCGTGCCGTCGGCGGCCACGCGGGCGCTGGTGGGCGTGATCCGGGCGAGCGTGTCCGGCTGCGCGGCCGGATCGTAGGGGCGGCGGTCGGACAGCAGCACGGCGAACTCGTCGCCCGCGAAGCCGATCGGACGCGTGCCGGGCTGCTCCTGCCAGGGCGCGATCTCCCAGAACAGGCGCGGGACGGAGAGCGGGTCGGCGAGCTCCAGGGTGGCCCACCCGGGTGCGGGGACCGGCTCGGCCAGGCCGTTCAGCGGGTTGTTGGGGTTGACGTAGCGGTTGAAGCGGCGCCAGGAGTCGATGATCGCCACCCGTTCGGCCGCGGTCAGCCGCTCGGCCTCGATCGTCATCCGGAAGCCGCGCACCCGCGTCCCCGCCGCCGGTTCGGGGTCGGGGACGAGCCGGGCCAGCTGGAACACGGCGGTGACCTGCGCGCTGTCCCACAGCAGGCGGACCTTCCCGCAGACCGACAGGCCGCCGGAGTGGACGGAGAGGGCGCCGAGCAGGCGGGCCGGGCCGGTGCGCTGGGTGATCGCCGCCGTGTCGAGCCCCAGTGCCGTGTACAGCTTCTGGGTGGCGCCGGCCTGGGCCGTCATCGGATCGAGGACGATCTCCCCGCCGAGGCAGGTGAAGGCCGGCAGCTTGCCGGCCGCGTTCTTGGGCCAGCCGTCGGGCGGGGCCTGGAGGAGCAGCAGGCTGGCGGTGCCGGCGGTGATCGCGGCCCGGATCGCCTGCGGCGACAGCTTGCCGTCGGGCTTGTTCCCGCCGCGCTTCCACACGTACTGCGGCGTGCTCCCGTTGGTCGGGCTGATCGTGACGCTGGTGGCGTAGACCAGCGCCAAGACGGAGCCCGGCAGCAGCACACCGTCCTCGCCGACCGCCTGCCGCGGTGTCGTGTCCGCGAACAGGGTGCGGAACGCGAAGTCGGTGACCGGATCGGCCAGCCGGATCACGTCGGCCTCGGCCGCCCAGAACGGGCCGGAGATCTTCAAGCTCGGCAGCTCGGGAAGGGTCGTCATCTGCTGCTCCTGGTCCGCTCTCGGCCTCGGGGGCCGCACTCGAAGGCCGTGGTGCCTACACGTCCGCGGGCTCGATCGGCCGCGGTTCGCTCGGCGTGGCGCTGCCGCGGTGGGCGCGGATCACTAGCGACCGTCCGCTCATGCCGCCGCCCTGGCTCGCGCGGTGCAGCCGCCGAAGGGCGAGCTGGTCGGGCCGGCCGGGGTAGGCCGGGAGCAGCGCGTCCGGATCGTCGGCGCGCATCATGCCGTGGTAGCGCATGAGCACGGCGCCGAGCAGCAGCTTCCCGGCGAGGACGCCGCTCAGCCCGGCCTGCGTGGGGCGTACCGCGACGGTGAAGGGGACCGTGACCGTGGACGGCGGCGGGCCGCCCGTCCCGGCGTCCCGTACCGCCACGATCAGCTTCTCCACGGCCGCGGCGAACTCGGGGAACCGGGCCCACCGCCGCAGGGCGTCGATGTCCGCGCCGCTCATCGCGCCGGTCCATCCGATGGTGGTGTACTGCGTGCCCGCCGCGTTGCGTGCGACCTGCACCCTGCCCCGGAGCTCGTCGGGGATCTGCTCCGGTCCGGCGGGGATCTCCACCCGGGTGCTGGCGTCGGGATCCGCGCCCGCGGCCTGGGCGATGAGCTGGTTGACCGCACCGGTGAAGGCGCTGTCGCCGGGAAGCAGCCGCAGATCTCCGGCGGCGGCGTCCGAAGGTCCCTCCCAGACCAGGGTCAGGGTCTGCGCGGGCAGGAAGTCGATCAGCGCCGCGAGGCGGCTCGGCAGCGTCGCGGCGGGGGCGCTGACCGGCTCGGTGACGTCCCAGCTCTCGTACAGCCGCCGGATCTTCGCCGCGTCCGCCGCGCCGACCAGCCCGACCAGGGCGTCGCGGTCCGCCCGCGTCATCACCCCGGCGAACAGCAGGCGCCCGTGCTCGTCGACGGCCACCCGGTTGCGCGTGCCGAGCGGCAGGTTCGCCGTGGGGTAGCCGGCGCTCAGCCGCTCCTCGCTCACCTGCACCAGGTCGACGGCCAGCGGGAAGTCGCCGAGGGGGTCCGCCGGGGGCGCCAGCGTGGTCCGCGCCACCAGGAACCGCTTGCCGAGCTGGCGGTGGGTGAACCGCCCGGCGACCGGGTCGTAGAAGCACTCGGCCTGCACCTCGATGTTGCCGCTGAACAGCTCGACGATCTGGTAGACCACCTCGGGGTCGGGCAAGGCGCTGAGCTTGCGCGCCGCCGCCCCGTTGCCGGCGGGGTCGGGCCGCTCGCCCGGCCAGCGCTGCTGGGCCTCGTCGGAGAGGCTGTCCCAGAGCCGGCGCAGCGGGACGGTGACGGTCCGCACGCGGGTGTCGGGCTCCAGTGGGGCGTCGCCGGGGATGCCGTCCGGGAAGGGCGGCAGCCGGTGCCAGACGATGTCGGCGCCGCTCACGGTGGCGCTCGGCAGCGGCGAACGGTAGGCCAGGTCGCGCTGGGTGACGCTGTTGACCGGCGAGACGGTGCCGTCGGTCTGGGCGATCACCAGCAGGCGGTGCTCGTAGTAGAAGGGCAGGGCCCGCCACTGGAGGGCGAGGGCGCCCCGAGAGAAGTCGCCGACGCGTTCGGGCAGGTCGAGGCCGCGCAGCTCGTCCTGGTCGGCCGCGCCGCCGAGGTCGAGGTGGTCCGGCGTGCCCGGCAGGCCGTCCGGGACGGGCGGGTACTCCCCCTCGACGAGCCGCACGGGCAGCTCGTGCTGGTGGTCCGCCGCGAAGTCGCGCACCCAGCGGTACCAGGCCGGGTAGCCGAAGCGGCGCAGGAGGCTGAAGGCGACCTGGCGGAAGGCGAGCTGGCGCACGAGGGTCTGGTTGCGCTCGGCGAGGGCCTGCTCGTGGTGCTGGGCGACGATGACCTCCCAGATCGCGCCGGGCGCCGGCGGGGCGGCCGGGGTGGCCGGCCCGTCGAGCCGGCGCGAGCCGAGGATGAGCGGAGCGTCGACGGCCTGCGTGCGCCCGATCACCACGTCGAGGCCGCCCGCCGCGGGGTCCACCTTCACGGCCGGGGCGCCGGCGTCGGCGGCGGCGCGGCCGGGGAAGAGCGTGGGCGAGCGGCGCAGGCTCTGCCAGAGCAGGTCGTAGCGGCCGAAGGGCTGGAGGTAGTAGCGCAGGGTGTGCGCCCAGCGGTCCTCGACCGGCTGGGTGTAGGTCAGGCGCCCGCCGGCGTCGGGCGTCGCCAGCGCGGGCGAGCCCGCGCGCGGGTAGGCCGTGGCCGTCCAGGGCCCGGTGCCCGTCCTGCCCAGCCCGTCCGGCCCCGTGCCGATCGCGCCGCCGGCGTCGAAGAAGCGCGCCGTCCAGGCCAGGACGTCGGGCAGCGCCTTGGCGATCTCGGCCTCGCCGGTGGGGAAAGTGACCTTGCGGGTGCCCGGCACCTTGGGGTCGTTGCTGTTCAGGGTCTCCACGTAGTACGTGAGCCGCAGCCACTGGACGCGCTCGGGCGCGCTGCCGTCCGCCGCGGCGAACACCTTGGCCAGGGCCTCGGTCGCGACGGTGAAGTGGTCGGTGCGCTCGTCCGTCGGGCCGAACTCCTCGCTGCGCACCGTCCCGGCCAGGCCGTCCGCGGCCTGGCGGTCGGCCGCGGCGAGGGAGGGACGCACAAGCTCGATCTGGGCGGCGCTGAGCATGGTGCGAGCGCTGAGCAGCTTGCGGCCCTGGTCGTAGTCGAGCAGCGACGCGATCGCCGGGACGAAGGGCCCGGGGTCCGCGCTCAGCTTCACCGACGGGCGTACCTCGATCGTCGCGGGCAGCGTCGCACCGCGCAGGAGCATGGCCGCCTCGCCGTTCAGCGGCAGCCTGATCCGGCGGGTGGTCGGGGTCGGCTGCGGTTCGAGCTCCAGTTGACCGGTCCTGCCGTCAGGACGGTCGACCAGGCTGCAAGGCGCGGTGAGCGTGAAGCGCACCTCGACCTCGGTGTTCGAGCGTCCGCTGATGGTGACGGCGCGGTAGCGCAGCCGCTGCCGCACGGCGGGCCGCAGGCTGAGCTGGACCAGGGCCAGGAGGTCGTCGCCCTCGGCCGGCCGCTCGCCGAGCTGGACGCTGCGTCCCGGCTGGAACAGCAATTCCACATGGAGGTGGCGGCGGAGGGCGGCGAACGCCGCGGCGTCGGGGTCGGGATCGGGGCCGGTCCCGCCGCTCCCGAGCCGCGCGAACAGCTCCTTGAGCAGTTCCAGCAGCTTCGGGCCGTGCAGGGTGCCCGCGGAGGGGTCGTGGAGGCTGAAGGTCACCGCCAGGCCGAGGCGCTGGAGCGCGCCCCAGCCGTACCGGTCCGCGCCCGGCGGGCAGCTGGCCAGGAAGTCGGCCAGGTCGTTGGGCAGCGTCGGCGGGCTGGCCTGGAGCGCGGCGGCATAGCCGTCCGACAGCCGGCCCTGCGGGTCGGTGGTGCTGCCGGGGCGCATCGCGCGCAGCCGCTCCACCAGGCGTTCGAGCAGCGGGTGCAGCGCCGTCTCGCGCCTGCCGCCGGGCTGGGTGACGCCCTTCCACTCCGGCCATTCCAGGTAGGAGTCCTGCCAGGAGTACCAGGGGCCGCGCTCGTCCCGCACGCCCTGGGCGGACGGATCGGGCGGGCGGCGGCGCTGGACGGCGCCGGGGTACCAGGCCTCCCACTGGCCGGTGTTCAGCGTGTCGCCGGGCGCGAGCGGCAGGTCGTCCGCCGGGATCATCTGGACCTCTTGGAGGAGCCGCAGCTCCTCGGCGAGGCGGGCGGGACTGGCGAAGGTGTCCGTGGTGGCCGCGTCGATGTTCAGCTCGTACAGCCGGTAGCCGGCGTTCAGCTCCAGAGGGTAGGCGGCGTCGCCGCTCGGTCCCTGGTTCCAGCGGAACCGGATCGCCCGGATGCCGAGGGGATGCGGCCGGAACCCGACGGTCGCGCCGATGTCGCCGGTGAAGACGAACGGGGGCGGCCCGGCCGTCTCCGCGGCGGACCCGTCGGCGTCCTGGACCGGCATCGGCGTGTGCGCCAGGCCCGGCTCGGCCCGCTCGTCCTCGGGCCGCACCACGTCGAAGGCGGTCGGGCGGGGCAGCCACTCCAGCTCCGCCGGGCGGCGCTCCTCGCGCGGGTTGCCCGTGTGCTCGATGCGGTCGGCCGGCGCGGGCGTGGTGGGCGGCGCGGCCACCGCTTCGGCGGCGAGCATGAGCTGCACCGGCGCCAGCGCCGAGGGCACGTCGCGGTCGGAGATCGTCTGGAAGAAGACCCGCCACGCCTCGGGACGCCACGCGCCGTCGGGCAGCACGCCCCGCTCGCGGAGCACGGCGACCGGGATCACCGCTCCGCGCGCACCGGGCGGCCCGAAGACGGGATCGAGGTCGATCTTGATGTCGGTGGGCAGCGGCCGGGCGTTCGACGTCGGCAGGCCGGCGGTGCGCCCGCGCTGGGTCGTGCTGTCCAGGCCGTAGGAGCCGATCGGCACCGTGCTCTCACGGCGGAAGATCAGCCGGTAGGTGCGGATCGGCACCGCGGGGCCGTCCTGGCGGGCCGGCTCGCTCCACTCGACGTAGACCTGGCGCGGCGCCAGCACCGTGGGGGTCGCCGCGGTGCCCGCCGGTTCGAGGTCGGACGGGGCGATGCTGTAGCTCACCGTGAGGTCGCCGTCCACCGGCACCGCGGGAGGAGTGCTGGGGTAGCGGGTCGCGATCAGGGTCAGCGGGCGCCCGGCGGTCCCGGCGAAGTCGACCGGGGTGATCGTGTAGACGTAGCCGCGTCCCTCGCGCGGCAGGGCGGCGCGGTCGGCCGCCGTGTCCGGGAAGTGGTCGACCACCTGGAAGCGCGGCTGGAGCAGCGCGAGGGTGTCGGTCGGGACGGCCTCGCCCGCTTCCCCGGCGCCGGGGACGTCGGTGGTGTGGCGGTGCAGCACCGCGACCGGTTTCACCGTGGTGGTGTGCTCGGCCTCGCCGCCGTCGAGGGCGCGCCTGCGCACGAGGTAGTGGGCCAGGTGGTGGTCGGGGTCGTTCTGCGCCCGGCTCATCCCCGGCGTGCCCGGGCGCTGCCAGCTCAGGTCCCAGGCGAGGGCGATCGTGCTCGCGTCGCTGTACTGGCGCACCTGCTGGAACTCGGGCGGGAACAGGCTGAACTGGGCCTGGGCGACGTTGAAGGCGCGCACGTCCTGGCCCGCCGTTCCGGGGTCGGTCGCCTCCGGCCGCTCGCGCTGGCCGATGGACGGCTGGGCGTCCAGGCCGGTCGCCACCTGGTCGAGCCACGCCGGACGGTGGCCGTCGGCGCTCCGCACCGCGAACACCAGTCCCATCTGGAAGGCCAGGGAGCGGGCGACGATCTTGGCGCGCTCGGCCTGGTCGGCCTCGGCTTGGAAGGCGCGCAGGTCGGAGATGATGTCGTGGATGATCACTCCGCGCATCTGGTGGGCCTGCTGGTCGGCCTGGACCGCGCCGACGGTGCCGGGATCGCCGCCGTCCTGGGCGGTGCCGTCGGCGGCGTAGATCGTCGTGTCCGGGCCGAAGGCCGACTCCAGCAACCGCTCGTAGAGCTCCTGGCGGTCGCGCTTGAGGAAGGGCGAGCCGCTGAACTGCTCGTACGCCCCGCGCACGGCGGCCTCGAAGGAGCCGTCGGACGGGTTCTGCACTCGCGGGTCGCTGACCGGTGGCCGATAGCCCGGCAGCGCGCCGGGGTCGCCGACCGGGCGGGCGACCGCGCCGTCCCCCGCGCCCGTGTAGGTCTGCTTGAAGGCGTTGGCGAGGTGCTGGGCCAGGCTGAGCCCGTCCGCCAGGGGCGCGGGGGCGCCCGGTTCTCCCGTGGCCTGGTTCACGACGCGGCGCTCGGCGGAGCCGTCGGCGTAGAGCCGCGCCGCCCAGTTCACCTTCCAGGTGATCGGCTCGCCCGCGGTGACCGCACCGCTCACGTCGACGAACCGCGGATCGGGCAGGGGATCGAAGTGCCGGAGCGTGTAGCTCTCGCCCGCCGCCGGTTTCGGCACGCGCAGGGCGAAGTCCTTCCCGACCGCGGTGCCCGCGGAGGGCGGCGGCGGCAGGAAGCCCCGCTCGGGTTCGGCCACCGGGAAGCCCTCCTCGTCGAGGACGAGCCGCCCCTGCGCGTCCCGGTGCAGCCGTTCGGCCTGCGGCAGCAGGACGAAGTACGTGTGCTTCTCCGCGTCCCAGCTCGGCGCGTCGCGCAGGACGAAGACGACGTAGCCGGGCACATGGAACACGTCGGCCTCGGCCGGGGCCGCCGTCTCCTCGCCGAGCACGGCCCTGAGGGCGCGCGGCGGCAGGGCCGGGCGCCGCGCGTCCAGCCCGCGCGCGAGGTCCGGCGCGGCGTCCAGTGCGGTGCCGGTGCCGGGCACCGGCTCGACCTCGGTGGCCTCCAGCCCCAGCGACAGGAACCCCTTGGTCCGGTCGAGGGCGGCCTGGACGTTGTCCTCCTCGAACGCCACCTTGACCGTGGCATGGAGGCTGTGGCCGCAGCACGAGACGCCGACCGTTCCGACGCCCCGCACGCCGGGCACGCTCAGCCCCTTGACGCCGATCTCCAGGCCGGCGCTGAACGCGATCTCCAGGCTGAATCTGAACGAGAGCCGGATGGTGGTGAAGACCAGCGGGATCTTGATCCAGAACTCGATGGCGAAGGCGACCTGCACCTCCAGCCCGATCGCGCCGTAGACGGCCGAGCCGTTCACGGGGTCGCGGAAGTCGATCACGCCGATGTAGCGCGCCCCGAAGGCCACCCGCGCGGTGGCGCTGATCCGCATGCCGACCAGCCCGAGGTCCACGCCCGCGCTCAGTTCGAGCCTGCCGCGGGCCAGGAAGCTCGTCCCGAGCACCATCTCCGTGGTCGAGACGCGGAGGATGAACCCGCCCTCGACCTCCACGGCCAGCGGACCGAGCTGGGTGTGCCAGCGCAGCATGTTCGGCCAGCCCAGCTCGTAGTGGAACAGCCCAGGCTCGATCAGCAGGGTCGCCGAGAACCGGCTGTTCGCGATCGCGTCCCGGACGAAGTCGGGCAGCGGCGGATGGACGCCCGGCTTCCCTCCCTCGGGCTTGAAGACGTGGGCCAGGAAGCGCTTCTGGCGGGGTGAGAGCAGCACGAAGCCGCTCAGGATGGGGTTCTCGCGGACGCCGTCCTTGTTGGTGACGTAGTCGGCGTAGTTGGTGTTGAACCAGCCGCGCACCGCCATGAAGAAGGTCAGGTCGCTGCGCAGGGCGATGATCGCGTCGACGAGGAAGACGCAGGCGAGGTCCGCCTCGGCGAGGGCCTCGTAGCGCAGGGGCGAGGCCGACGCGGAGGTCTGCGAGATCATCGCCCGCAGGACGATCGTCCAGCGCGGGTCCTGCCCGGCGTCCTCCAGGTCCACCGCCCAGCGGTCGCGCTTGGACAGGTCCCCCTGGGTGCGCGACAGGCCCTCCAGGGTCTTGAGCAGTTTCCGGACGTCGTTCTCGGCGTCGGCGGCCTTGATGGCGGCGATCGTGAAGCGGTAGCCGAAGCCCATGCCGATCTCGCGCAGGTAGATCTGGATCACCGGGATCATGAAGCTGACCTGGCGGATCTCCAGGTAGAGGAACCAGGCCCGCAGCCACGGCGAGCCGGCGCCGCGGCGCACGCGCAGGAACCCGAAGCTGGCCGCGATGGCGGGCAGGCCCTGGATCTGCACCAGGCCCTCGCCGACCAGCCCGGTCTGGTCGGGCTGGTCGACGAAGTCGACCGCGCCGTTGAGCCGGAAGGCCGCGCCGATGGCCAGGTTCACCGCCAGGTGCGTGAAGTGGATGCGCGGCAGGAACTCGCCCGGCAGCGGCAGGCCGATGAACAGCTCGTGGTAGTCGGGCCGCGAGTCCGGCGTGTCGCCCGGGCCCTGGGCGAACTTGAGCTGGCCGGTCACCTGCATGGCGCCGTCGCCGTCGAAGAAGTCGCACTGCGGCACGAATCCGATGGCGCGCAGTTCCATCTCGAAGCAGCCGAGGAAGTTGAACGACACGGGTTTGGGCAGCTCGATCAGGAACTTCACGTGCTTGGCGATCACGCGGGCGTCGCCGGTGAGCGGGCACTGGACGAGGTCGATGCGGGTCTTGCCGAGCAGGGCCAGCGGCCCGTCGGGGTCGTCGCCGGGGGCCGCCACGAACTGGGCGGACCCGGTGACGGTGAAGTAGAGGTGGAAGGCGCCGTCGTCCACGAACCGCAGGCCCAGGGCGTCGACCGAGAACTGGAAGCGCGTGCCCTTGCAGTCGAGCAGCTTGACGCCGCGCAGGTTCGCCGCGCCCTGCACCAGGGTCAGGTTCCCCCCGTCGCGCTGGGCGAACTGCAGGGCGATGTCGGCCGTGGCGTCGCCGACGAGGTCGGGCGGCAGCGGGCCCGAGCCGGCGATGGTGAAGTCGGCGATGCGGTTCTCGCGGATCACGAAGCCGCTGTCGGTGAAGCGGAAGCGCGTGCGCAGGCCGTTGAGGCGGGCCGGCCGGTCGGTGACGGCGGCGGCGAGGCTGACGCCCTTGGGCGTGAGGGCGAAGTCCCGCACGCTGAAGGTGATCGGCTCCTCGCTGGCCCGCGTGAAGTCGAGCTCCAGCACGGCCCCTTCGGGCTGCTGGATCTGGTAGTGGTAGTCCTTCGTGGCGATGGTGAGGTAGTGGAAGGTCTTGTCGCCGAGATCCCTGCCCTTGAACCGCCAGCGCAGCCCGAATAGGTCGGGGAACTCCCGTTCGGCCTCCGTGGAGCGCAGCTCGATCCCCTGGTCGTGGTCGACCTTGAGGGCGAACGTCCGGAGGTTGAAGGTCAGGCGGCACAGCAGGTCGAGGCTGATGCTCAGTATCCGCACCCGCACCCCGATGTCGAAGGCGACCTCGCCCTGCGGAAGGGTGATCGGCAGCCCGTCGAGCGGTGTGCGGGTGTAGAGCTGCACGAACTGGGAGTCCCCGCCCTGGCCCTGCTTGAGGAAGGGCAGCGTGAAGTCTCCGCCGCCCGCGTCGACGTCGACGCTCAGCTGCGCCGTCCAGCCGTCCTGGAGGTCGGCCGGGTCGAACGCCACGGGCGTGCAGAGGGCGGCCGGGTCGTTGAGGTCGAGCGGGGCGATCGGCGTGGTGAGCTGGCGGAAGAAGCCGGGCAGCTCGGCGGCGCCGAGCGCGACGTCGAGCAGCACCAGGCTCCGCGGGCCGTCCGCGGGCGTGAGCGAGACGCTGAAGAGGGGCTTGCCGGGCGGCTGCGGCGTCTCGTCGTTGTGCAGTTCGCGGTCGCCGTCGCGGTTCCAGGCGAAGGTGCTGCCCGCGGTCACGGCGCCGTCCCCCGCCAGGGTGACGACGAAGGCGGCGCGGCCGAGGCCCGCGCCCTGGCGCAGCAGCAGCAGCGAGAAGCGGCTGGAGGCCGGAAGGCCCACGCTGAGCCCGGGGAGCGCGAAGGCGGCGCCGGGCGCGGCCGCCTGCCAGTCCAGGCGCACCTCTTCAAGCCCGTCGCCGATGATCAGCCGCAGCGTGACCTGCTGCTCGCCCGCCGGGCTGCGGTCGCCCAGGTTCGGCAGGAACCGGCCGAGCAGCCCGTTGAGACCGCCCTCCTTCCACTGGAGCACCAGGCACGCCTTGCCGCCCGCGCGGTGGAAGGCGACCGCGGCGCCGTCGACCACCACGCCGGTGTCGCCGACCATCACCGGGTGGGGCAGCTGGGCCGTGAACGGCGCGTCGAAGACGATGCCGTCCTTGCTGGCGCTGCCGCTGAGCTTCGGCATGGCGAGCTGGACGAAGGGGCGTCCGGGATCGGGCTCGTAGCGGACGTCGCCGCCGCCCGCCACCCTGCGCATGGGGCGCAGCAGCTCCGGGCCGAACCGCAGCGCGACGGGCACGTCGGTCACGCGCAGCACCGTCTTCGGCAGCACGTCGATCTCCAGGCCCAGTTCCGCCGCCGGGGCGTCACCGCCGCCGGGGAACAGCACCAGGCTCACCGCGTCGACGCCGGGCAGGCCCAGGACGAACTCCTGCTCGAACAGCAGCCGGGTGGTCAGGTTGACCTCGCCGGCCTTGGCGGTGGTCTGCGGCGGCTCGATCCAGACATGGTCGAGCGTGGCCGGATCGGAGGGCCGGGGCAGGAAGGCAGGCCACTTGCTGCCGAAGTACTCGTTGAGGGTCACGAACATGGTGCTGCTCATGGCAGGCAACCCCCCCACGCCTCGCGCGAGTCGACATCGGCGTAACGGTCGTACTTATCCTGATCTTTTTCGCTGAGCACCGTCGGCGTCGAGGGCAGCGGCACGGGGATGACGGCGGACGGCAGGACGACCCCGCTGCCCGGCGTCCCCCACGCGCTGTTCCAGACGTTGAGCGCCTGGTCGATGTCGGCGATCTTCTGCTGGTCGGCCGGGGCGAGCAGGCCGAAGGCGTCGCTCCAGAGCCGCACCCGGTACTGCTGCACCAGCAGGTCCTCCTCGTCGAGGAGGCCCACCGCGTGCTCGACGTCGCTGTAGAGGCTGCGCCGGAAGGCGTTGGCCGAACCGATGACCGCCCAGTGGTCGTCGACGATCGTGCTCTTGGTGTGGACGATCACATCGCGGCTGAACGCGCGCACCCGGCCGCGCTGCTGGGCGTTCAGGTCGTGGAGCAGCCCCTTGAACAGCGCGACGTTGGCGTACGGCGGGAAGTGCGGGTCGTTCGGGTCGGTGGCCCCGCAGACCAGGATGACCTTGAGGTCGTCGCGGGCCTTGAGGGCCTGGTTCAGCCAGATCATGATCTCGACCGACCAGAACCCCTGGTCCTCGATGTAGACGTAGCGCTCGGCGGTGAGGACGGCGTTGAACCAGGCGGAGCGCACCTCGAAGAGGCCGTCCGGGGCGAAGGAGATCTTCTTGTTCTCGGGGAGCAGGTTGATGGTCTTGTAGTTGAAGCGCGGCACGGTGCGCAGCGACTGGACGTGGTGCTTGCCCACCGCCGTGGTCGGCAGGGTGCGCGCCGGAACGACCGGAGTGGCGGCCGTGTGGCTGGCGATCTTCTCGTCGGCGAAGCGGAACGACCTGATGTCCCGCGCCTTGAGCTCGTTCCACATGCTGCGGTACAGGTCGTACATCGCCTGCACCGCCGGTCCCTCGACCTTCGCCTGCACGTCGTGCCACGTCCTGGACGGGTGCGGCTGGCCGCCGTGGCGGTCGCCCACCAGGTCGAGTCCGCCGGTGTAGCCGATGGCGGTGCTGCCGTTGCCGACCAGCACCATCTTGGCGTGCACCGCGCCGGCGGAGTGGGCGATGATGTTCAGGCATGCCTTGTCGGCCAGCGCGGGCGCCTTGCGCAGCTCGCGGATCGAGCCCATGGTGCCGACGTTGACGTCCCGGATGCTGCCGGCCCCGTTCTGGACGGACGCGGTCAGGACGAAGTAGTCGGCCATCACCGAGAACGAGATCCAGCCCAGGACGCGGACGTCGACTCCGGCCGCCGCCTTGGCCTTGAGCAGGTCGACCAGATGGTTCGGGGCTCCGGGCCCGTCGAGCGAGAACGGGTTGTCCAGCCCCACCGAAGGCCCGGTCGACGCGCCCGACGAACTGGGCGAGGGGTTGACCCTCCCGCCCAGCAGATGGAGCCACCAGCCGGCGATGTAGAGGAACTGGCCGCTGTTCTCGCTCGGCGTCCCCTGCCCGAGGGCGGCGATCTGCGCGGCGAGGTCGGCGAAGTAGGTGCCGCCGTCGATCAGCGGGGTGACCCGGCAGCCGCCGAACGTGGCCGGCAGCGGTTCCGAGGGAGGACTCGTGTCATCGGGCTGGACGAAGTACTTCTTCCTCAGCGCATCGATATCGGCCACCAGACGACTCCCGAAGATCCAAAAGATTCCACGACAGAGCAGAACTCTGGTCACTGGAAACAGCGAGATAACGCCGGACCTGGCCGGGAATCAGAGCCGGAACGATAGAGCGGGACAACCGCTGACCTGACCTTGTCACGCGACGTCCGCCTCGACAACGGTTCGGCCCGATCCGGTCAGCACGGCCCCGCACCCGCGTGTTTCGCGGATCTTTTAGCCCCCTCAAGGCGGAGAATAGGCCCGAAAGATCGATCAGCGCGACTCAGGTCCGGACGATCTCCCGTAACGTCCACCGGGCCAGCGTTGATCGTTGACGCTTCGGCACGCGACGCACGTCCTCAAGAAGGGGAACCGGCGTGTTGGCCTGAACGTCTGTGAGACATGCCGCGAGAGACGGAGTGGGATCGTGTTGCATGAACTCGCCGATGCGGCGGCCATCATCCAGGCGATCGCAGTGATCCTGGGAATCCTGTTCGCGGTAGTACAACTCCGCCAGGTGTCGATGGCCCGCAACCTGGAGACGATGAACACCCTCTTCGACGGATTCGACGAGCTCTCCACGTATGCCGAGAGGAAGGCGATCCTCGATACCGGCCCGGTCGACCCGGCCACCGCTTCAGAGCGGGACCTTCTGCTCTACGCGCGACATGCCGACTTCTTTCACTCCCTCGGCTTCTACTCTCGCAACAAATTCGTGTCGCGCCGGTATCTCCTGGAGCTCTACAGCGGCGGGATCATAAGCATGTGGCAGTGTCTTGAGCCGTTCGTGCAGTACATGCGCGATGAGAAGGGTGTATCGAACTACAGCCACGACTTCGAGGACCTGGCCACCGCCGCTCGCGCGTTCCGAGCGAAGAGGTTCCCATCCGAGAACCTCAGCTGGGCCGCAGGAATATCGACTGGCGACGGGACCGGCTGAGCACGATCTGAGTCTGGACACCCGCGACGGGCTGCCGTCCGGAGCGGACTGTCCCCGTGCGGCGACCGAGTACGGCGACGAGGTGATCGCGCCGTCCGCCATGGTCGGCGGGAGTTCAGCGGTGAGCGCGGGCAGCGGGAAGGCTTTGCCAATTCGGTTCTCGTCCAGGGAAACGTGATGTGCGGGGCCGGTAATGGACATCTTCTGTGGGCGGTGGGATGTGGTCCTCGGCGGGGTTCGACGATCATGATGCTGCGTGTCCGGGTGGCCTGTTCGCACCGGGCGGGTCGCGCGAGCGAATCGACGAAGGAGCGCATGTGCAGCATGACGTCCGAGTTCGCAGGAGCCGCGGGTCGCGTCAACGCCGGGTCTTAACGGCGGCGGCTACCGGGATGGCGATGATCGTGGGGCTGCTGGCGGGGCCGCTGGACGGCTCCGCGATGGCGGCCACGGTCGACACCACGCGGAACAATGCGTGGACCTCGTTCGCCAACAACAGCATCACGTCTTATGCGTCGTGGAGCGGCGCTGACGGGACGATCGGGGTGAAGCTGCCCGACGGAAAGGTGTCGTTCGCCTTCAGCGACACCCTGCGCGGGCCGGTGACGCCGGAAGGCTTCCATCCGCCGTTCCAGACGGCCGGGGTGTTCAACTCGATGGTGATCGCCGACAGTACGTCCGCGAGTGCCGCCCTGCAGACCGTCCGGGTGCTCGACGAGGGCAACAACTGGAACGCCAAGCCGCTGGTTCCCGCGGACCCGGGATACAAGTACTGGGCCGGAGACGGAGGGGTCTACGGGGGCCGGCTCGTCCGCTTCTACACCCGGCTGACCGCGGGGCCCTCGGGCTGCTTCATCGTCGGTGAGCCGAAGAGCACCTACGTCGCCAAGTTCGACTTGACCGACCCCAACGGCCGTCCTGAGCTCCCCACCTACAACGCGGGGGCGTCCTATGCCATCAGCCCCACGTTCGCGCCGCAGCACATCTCCTGGGGCACCGCGATCCTCGATGACGGCGGCTACACCTACATCTACGGTTCGGAGGACGACTGCGGCCAGCCGGACCGCCGGCTGCACATCGCCCGGGTGCCGACCGGTCAGTTCAACCAGCCGTGGGAGCAGGTAGCCGACCTGCCGATGCCGAACGGGCTGGGCAGCGAGTTCAGCGTCTCCAAGGTCGGCAGCACGTACCAGCTGATCACCCTGAAGGGCAACGACCGTGTGATCGTCGCCTACCCCTCCTCGACGCCGGCGTCGTTCGGCGGGACGCCGACGGTCCTGTACAACCTCCCGGTGTACAAGTCCTCGGACCTGCTCCAGTACGCGGCCCGCATGCAACCGGCGCTGACGACCTCCAGCGAGGTCGTGCTGAGCTACAACACCAACACCGTCCGGGTCAGCAAGGACGGTTGCGTCGACGAGAACGTCCTGGACGCCTCGATCTACCGGCCGCGATTCGTCCGGCTCTCGCGCAGCGCACTTCCCTCGGCGTCCAGCGCCGCACGGACAACGACCGCTGCGCCATTCCCTCCGACGGCGACCGCGGCCCGGCGGGGCCTGGTCTGGAACACCCAGGGACTGGCGGGCCGCCCGGCCGCACAGGCGACCGCGCAGGCGATGGCGGCGGCGTCCGTTCCGATCCCCATCGGGAGCGTCGTCTGGGGGCCCCGCGACGCTTGCGGCGCGAACGCCTCCCCGTCCAACCTCACCGCGACCAAGGACCCGGCCCCGGCCCTGACGACCAAGGTCACCTGGACCTACAAGGGCCCCACCGTGGACACGAGCGTCGCCCGCTGGACGCCCAACGAGGGCTGGAGCGCCCTGCCCCTGATGCTCCTCGGCGCCTCGCCCCTCCCCGCCGTCCCAGCCATCCAGAGCCCTCCGCTCAGCGTCCTGTCGGGGACCCCGCAGCGCGTCCAGTGGACCGACACTCCCTACGCTCAAAGCGGCCAGACCATCAAGTACCAGCTCTGCATCAAGCCCGCCAACCGCGGCATGACCCCCGACGTCAACGACACCGACGGACGCTGGCAGGAGGGCGAACCCAGCCCCGACTGCCAGTTCGTCTCCCTCACGATCCCCTGACCTGACCCCCCGCCCCGCTGGACCGGCCCGAACAGCCGGTCCAGCGGGGCACCAGGGCTGGCAACTCGCCCAGGTTCCTGGTCGACGCCAGATGGACCGGCACCAGCGACTACGACGGCGAGCGCCGCTACACCTGAATCCTGGGCCAGTTGCGCGCACGCCGCGACAACTCCGCCGCCATGTCGTGGCCGGTCGTCAACGCCGTGCTCAACGACCTGGCGGTGACCCGGCGAAGCCTGCGGTAAATATCGCGACTAGCGCTCCTGAACCATTCGGTTCAAGAGCTCTCCTAGGTCGATATTACGCCCGGCCGCAACTTCACTCGCTCAGGCACGAAGACCCCTCATGGTTCTCTCGGGCATTTCGGTGACCATGCGCTTTGACTGGGAGAAACCGGCGAGCCCGACTGTGACAGCTGCTGCTGGCGAAGCCACCGAGTGTTCACCGCAAATCCCGGCAAAGCTGGGGAGAAAGGGCTCTCAAAGGCGAGGAAACGACCTACGGTGAGGATGGGTTGTCGTCTTGGGGAAGCGGGGCACAGAGATGGATGGCGCGCACGATCCGGATTCGCCGCCGACCCCGGAGATCGATACCTCGGTGTCGCACTCGGCGCGGATCTGGGATTACTGGCTGGGCGGGAAGGAGAACTACGCGGTCGACCGGAGACTGGGTGATCAGATCGCCGAAGTCCTCCCCGACATCGTCGAGCAGGCGCGCGCGGATCGCCTGTTCCTCGGGCGCGTGGTCACCTACCTCGTCGCTCAGGGCATCCGGCAGTTCCTGGACATCGGCACCGGGCTGCCGACCGCCGACAACACCCATGAGGTGGCACAACGACGCGCACCTGACGCCCGCGTCGTCTACGTCGACAACGATCCCCTGGTGCTCACGCACGCGCGGGCCCTGTTGACCAGCACCCCGCAAGGGGCGACGGCCTACCTCGACGCCGACATGTACGCGCCCGAAGCCGTCGTGGAGGGGGCGCGGGCGACGCTGGACTTCACCCGGCCGGTGGCGATCACGATGCTCGGCGTCGTGTGGCACATCACCGACGACGCGCAGGCTCGCGACATCATCCGCCGACTGATGGACCAGACGGTTCCGGGCAGCTATCTGGCGATCGCGCATCCGACGCTGGAGGTCACCGGCGAGAAGATGGCCGAAGCGATCCGCCAGTGGAACCGGTTCGGCAAGCCGCCGGGCTGCCACCGCGACCCGGCCCAGCTCGCCGGACTGTTCGCCGGACTGGAACTGGTCGAACCGGGGATCGTTTCCTGCACCCGATGGCGTCCGGAGAACACGTCGTTCGGTGAACCGGCCGCCAGCGACCAGTACGGCGGTCTGGCGCGCAAGCCGTGACCTGCGGAACGCGGCACCCGCCGCGAACCGGTCGCAAGCAGGCACGGGGAGCGCAACGGGCGTCTGCCGGGCACGCGCTTCCCCGGTCACCACCGACCCGGGCGTGAGCCTGGCCGCCGAAGCACTCGTCGTCCAAGCGGGCGGAGTTCAAAGTACTGGGTGGTATTCGCACTCCTGGACGGCGGGGCAAACCACTCATGCCGGACCTGTTGCGGCGCGTCACCGGCTATGACTGGCGGGAGTTGCAGCGAACTGGTACGGCTGGACACTAAGCACCCAAACTCGACCTCCACCTGGTCAAGCCCATGCTCCTCGGCGCTCGCCCGCAGTGGAGGCCGCGCGGGTGCGCGGCCCGCACGGACCGACCCCACGAACGGCCCCACGAGGTGAGGAGGGCGGCGTGAGCGTGATGCCGAGCGGTCTGCTCGCCGCCCAGGTGTCACAGCAGATGAGCGCCGACGAGGCTCCCGGCCCCACCATGCCGCGGTTGCTGCTGGGCGCCCGGCTGCGCCGGCTGCGCCGCCA
This sequence comes from Actinomadura fibrosa, assembly GCF_900659615.1. GTDB lineage: Bacteria > Actinomycetota > Actinomycetes > Streptosporangiales > Streptosporangiaceae > Spirillospora > Spirillospora fibrosa. Next base: position 37,741 of record NZ_CAACUY010000028.1, read on the forward strand.
GCGCGGGCTGCACAAGCGCGACGCCGCCGCGGTCGTCGGCTCCGAGGCGCGGCTGGCCGGCCTGGAACTGGGGCTCATCGGCACTCGGCTTCAGGAGGTGGTCGCGCTGTGCGACCTGTACCGCGTCGAAGAGCACGCCACCCGGGTGGCCCTGGTCGAGCTGGCCCGCCAGTCGCATCGCCCCGGCTGGTGGCTGCGCCACCGCCGCGTGATCCCCGGCTGGTACGTGCCCTACCTCGGAGCCGAGCAGACAGCCAGCACCATCCGCTGCTACACCTGCCAGTTCATCCCGGACCTGCTGCAGACCGCCGAGTACGCGCAAGCCCACATCCGGCTTCTGCACCCCCAGATGCCGCCGGCACGGCGGCGGCAACTGCTTCAGCTGCGCATGGAACGCCAGCAGATGCTCTACCGCGATGAACCCACGCGGTTGTGGGCGGTCCTGGACGAGGCGGCACTGCGCCGCCCCGTGGGAGCGGTCCGAACGATGTACGACCAGCTTGAGCGGCTCCGCGACGTCTGCCTGCTGCCGCAGATCACCATCCAGGTCATGCCGCTGGCCGGCGGGACGCCCGCCGTTCTGGGCAGCCCGATCACGCTGCTGCGCTGGTCCGCCGGCGAACTCGCCGACCTGGTCTTCCTGGAGCAGATGAACTGCGGGGTCTACCCGGACCGGCCCGACGACACCGAGCTCTACCGGCACGGCCTGAACCTGCTGGTCGCGCAGGCGCTGCCACCCAGCGAGAGTCCCGAGTTCCTCCGCACAATGATCAACTGCCTGTAGTCGTTCGATAGCGAATATGGCATGTGGCACAGACGCGCGGCCGCGCCACGTGCCAGGCTGACCCTCGGCCGCACGCCCCGATCCGGCCGATGACCCGACATGCTTGAAGGGGCGTGCCGTCCGCCGGCGCGTGACAACGGGCTCGGCGACCGCAGCGGAACCAGGAGGGTGCGATGGCGAGGGACACCGGCCGCTTCGATCCCCACGATGCCCCGCTGCCGGCCACCCGGGCAGCGGGGTCCCCGCACCCGTCGGTGCACCCGCCGGTCGCGCCGAGCGTCCTGGTCCCGGGCGGATACCGCAGGGCACCGGCGGGCAGAACCGACCGGCCGCGACGCCACCGTTCCGCCCCGTGCCGCACACGCGCCGAACCGCCAGGCGGCAAGCGTCCCGAGCAGGCCTCGGGCCCGACCAGCAGCGACCGGGACGTGATGGCTCACCACCCCTTCCTCCCCTCGGGGCACGGCGACTTCATCGCCGAGCTCCAGCGATTCCGCGCCGACTGCGGCGACCCGCCCTACCCCGGCGTGATCAGCAACGTCGAACGGCTGGAGACGCTGTATCCGCTCAGGCACCCGCGCAAGACCCTGCCCACCACCCTGTCGGCCTCCGCCATCAGCCAGGTCTTCAGCGGCTCACGGCCCCGCCTGCCCTCGGCCGAGCTCCTGGCCGTCCTCGTGCTCGCCCACCTGTACTGCGCCGTGGAGAACGGCAGCGTCCAAGGCGATCCCGACACCGGTGCCCCGCGGCACTGGCAGGAGATCTTGCAGGCGTGGCAGGCACGGCGCCGCCAAGCCCAGCTCGCACAGCGGCCACCGTCCTCAGACGACCAGCCGCCGGCCGATCACCGGCCGAGCCCTACCGTGAACACCGCTCCGTCCGGCGGCCGTCGCGCCGACCCCGTCCATCCGACCGAACCCGAGTTGGAAACGCTCAGCGCCCACGGCCCCTACGGCGCCGTCCTGGCCGAGCGAGCACGAGACGGCGACAGCCACGCCATCTACCAGATCGCTGTGATCCTGGCGACCAACCCGTACCACGCCGCCGGCGCGCTCGCCTACCTGCTCGATGCCACGGCCGCCGGACATCTCGACGCCGCCGAGCTGGTCCCCTCCCCCGGCCAGCGCGTCGACCATCAGCGCGTCCGCGCCCACGCCGGCGAACTCGCACGCGCCGCCGAGGCACGAGGCGACCAAGCGGCGGCGCACGCTTTCCGCTCCTGCGCCCTCCAAGCCGAACTCGGCGAGACCTCCGCCGCCGCACCGGAGCACGACGGCAGCGACTAGGACCGCGCCTGCCCTCCAGCCTTCCCCCGGTGCGGTGATCTGCGGGTAGCCCGACGCCATGCCGCCTGTCGGCTGTGAGCTCGTTGTGCCTTGCCAGTCCCTACGCCACTGCCTTCAGACCAGCCCGGCACGCGCAGCGGGGACGCGGCGAACCTCCCCAAGCCAGGCCGTGGCCGTCCCCGCCTGGTCGGCTGCGCCCTGGTTCGTCGGCTGCTGCTGCGGTCGCCTCGGCCCGCGCCCGGGGCCGCGCCACCACCGTCCAGCACACATTCCGCGCGAATACCGTGTTTCATCTTCCAGCAGACATATGCCGCCCATTCACCGAGGCTGCATCATTGCCGACATACAGCATCGCTGTGCGGCGCTCAACGAACGTGCACCAACGTTCACCGGCCTTCACCGGCATCTTCGCCGCCTTCACGATCATGCCTTTCTTCGCCGTCGGCGCTGGTCTTGCTTCGATCGCTCCTGAGAACCAACCGAATCGCGAGACAGTTATGCCACTTCATGCCGACACACAAGCCTTTTCACGTCACACGAGAAAAGTCCCCCATGTCTCTTCCGTTCACTGCCTCGCAGCAGCGGAGCCGCCTGGTTCCGCATCGCGCTCAGGCCCGATGCGCCGGTGACCGCCACCTCCGTGACCGTGCACGCGGCAGCGTCGACGAACGCGCCCACGGGCGCGCAGGCGCCGGCCCACAAGGCCCAGAAGAAGTCGCTCTCGGGATGGCACTGACGACCGTGTGGATGCTGAAGACCGGCCGGCTTCTGGATCGAGACCCGATCCTGCACGAACTCACCGCAGAAGAACTCATCGAGTTCTGGAGCGATGACCTCTACGAATGCGCAATCAATCAGGAGACGAAGACCCAATGAGCGGCGCTAAGCCCCGCCACCACCTGCTCATCGCCACCGACATCACTCGGTTCTCACAGCGCGACGAAGCGGCGCAGATCCTCCTGCGCAAGGTCATGTACCAGATCACCCGGCAGGCATGCGACACCGCCGGACTCCCCTGGCACACCCTGAGCCCCGAAGACCGCGGCGACGGCATCCTGCTGGTCTCCTCTCGGGCCGGCCTGGAGACCTTCCTCACCACGCTGATACAGGAGCTGCGCGCCGGCATCCAGGCCCACAACCGAACCGCCCAGACGGCCGACCACCGCCTGCAGATGCGCATCGCGCTGACCGACGGTTACGTGCACCGCGACGAGTACGGCGTCACCGGCACCGCCGTGAACTCACTGTTCCGGCTGCTCGACGCCGAACCACTCAGGAAGCAGATCCAGGAGGCCCAGGCCGACTTCGGTCTCATCGTCTCCGATTCGGTCTACCAAACGGCAGCCGGATACCACCTCATCGATCCCGGGTCGTTCAGCCAGGCGGATGTCGACGTCAAGGGCACCCGTCTCACCGCCTGGATCCTGGACCCGATGCCTGGGCGGGAGGCCTGACAGGAACCACCGCACACGCGGACACCCCGCTGCCGATCGAACGCCGCCTGGCGGCCGAAGCCGGCTTTCGGCGGCTTCACCGAGGCACCCGCCGGTGCGGCGACCAGTGCGACGACGGCCGCCATCAGCGGGACGACGGTCCACAGGCGACGGAGGATGCCGCGGAGGTCGGCGGGGACGGGCGGCGCCACGGAGGGGACGGGCGCCGCCCGCCGTGCGAGGTCAGCCTCCGGCGTGGTCGCCGACGGCGTCCTTCGCGGCCGGGACGTCGTCGCCGGGAGCATGGCTGCTGCGGCTTTCCGCCCAGAAGCGGGCGTAGCGGCCGTCGGCGGCGAGCAGCTCGTCGTGGGTTCCCGACTCGACCACGCGGCCGCCGTCGACGAACGCGATCTGGTCGGCGTGCGCGATGGTCTCCAACTGGTGGGCGACCACGATCCGGGTGCGGCCCTCCTGGAGCGCCAGCGCGCGGGTGATCGCCGCGGCGTTCGCCGGGTCGAGCGCGGAGGTCGCCTCGTCCAGCAGCAGGATCGGCGCGTCCTTGACCAGTGCCCGGGCGAGCGCGACGCGCTGCCGTTCGCCGCCCGACAGCGCGTGGCCGCCCTCCCCGACGCGGGTGGCGAGGCCGTCGGGAAGGCGGTCGGCGATCGAGTCGACCTGTGCCGCCGCGACGGCGGCGGCGAACTCGGCGTCCGGGACGTCCGGCCGTCCCGCGCGGATGTTGTCGGCGAGGGTGCCGTCGAACAGGTACACGTCCTGGAACACGAGGGCGAGGCGGTCCATGAGCGTCGGCGTGGTCAGGTCGCGGACGTCGGCATCGCCGACCGACACCGAGCCCGCGTCGACGTCGTAGAAGCGGGCGATGAGCCGGATGACGGTTGATTTGCCCGCCCCGGACGGGCCGACGATCGCTGTCATCGTCCCCGGCGGGACCGTGAGGTCCATGCCCCGCAGGACGGGTTCGCCCGGCCGGTAGCCGAACTCCACGCCGCGGAGCCGGATGCCGGTGTGCGCGGGCTCGGCGCCGGTCTCGGGCTCCGGCAGCGGCGGCGTGGCCAGGAGTTCCTCAAGGCGGCGCAGCGCTCCGGCGTGGTGCCGGACGGTGGCGCCGATCTGCGCGAGCGACGAGATCGGTTCGAGGAACCGGACGGCCAGCACCAGCAGCACGATGACCTCCGCGCCGCGTCCGGCGTCGGCGGTCACCTGGACGGCGCCGACGGCGAGCAGGACGGCGAGCGCCGCGACGGTCACGGCGGCGAACAGGGCGCGGCCGGGCGCGCCGCCGCGCAGCCTGCGGGCGGCGGTCCGGTGGTGCTCCGCGAGGGCCCGGTCGAGCAGCCCGTTCTCGTTGCGGACGCGGCCCGCCGAGCGCAGCACGCCCTGCGCCTCGGCGAACTCGACGACCCGGTCGGTCTGCCGCGCCGCCGCCTCGTCCGCGGCCTCGTCCGAGCGCGCGATCCAGCCGACGCTGACGCGGTAGCCGAGGTAGAGCAGCGGCGCGAGCGCGAGCGTGACGGCGCCGAGGACCGGGTTCAGCACGGTGATCGCGACCGCCACCGTGAGCGGGGTGACGACGGCGGTGACGATCGGCTGCACCAGGTGGGCGACGGTTCCGGCGCTGTCCTTGACGCCCTGGCTGACGTCCTGCGAGAGCGTGCCGACGCGGGCGGCGTCGAACCAGCCGATCGGCAGCCGCGCCAGGTGGTCGCCGATCCGGTGGTGCAGGACGCTGATCAGCCGGATGCCCAGCCGGAAGCTGACCATCGACTGCACGTAGAAGGCGGCCAGCGTCGCGGCGGCGACGGCCGCGAGCGCGCCCGCCCACGGCCACATCGCTTCGGTGTCCCCGTCCAGCAGCCTGCGCAGGACCGGGATCGCCAGCACGAACGTGAGCCCTTGCAGGACGGCGAACGCGAACACGGCCAGCAACTGGACCAGCAGTCCCCGCTCGTGGCCGGCGAACACCCGGCGCGCGGCCGCGATCATCGGATCCCCGCTTCCATCGGCTCGCCCATCCGGGCGACGAGTCCGGCGTACCGTCCCGAACCGGCCATCAGTTCCCGGTGGGTGCCGCGCTCGACGATGCGCCCCTCCTCCAGGACGAGGATCTGGTCGGCCGTGGTGACGGTCTCCAGCCGGTGCGCGATGACGAGCACGACCCGGCCCGCCATCAGGGCGGTGAGCGCGCGGCCGATCGCGGCGGCCGACTCGGGGTCGGCGAAGGCGGTCGCCTCGTCCAGCACGAGGATCGGCCGGTCGGCGAGCAGGGCGCGGGCCAGCGCGACCCGCTGCCGCTCGCCGCCCGACAGCCGGGCGTCCTCGCCCACGACGGAGTCGTAGCCGCGGGGCAGCGCGGCCAGCCGCTCGTGGATCTGGGCGGCCCGCGCGGCGGCCTCGACGTCCGCGCGGGACGCCTCTGGCCGGGCCAGTGCGATGTTGTCGGCGACGCTCGCCTCCAGCAGCACGACGTCCTGGAAGACGAACCCGACCCGCCGGTACAGCTCCTCGGCGTCGAGGTCCCGCAGGTCGGCGCCGCCGATCCGGATCACACCGGACGTGGGGTCGGCGAAGCGCGGCAGCAGCGATGCCAGCGTGGACTTGCCCGACCCCGACGGCCCCACGAGCGCGGTGACGGTGCCGGGCTCCAGCGTGAACGACACGTCCCGCAGCACCGGGTGGCCGGGCCGGTAGGCGAAGCCGACGTTCTCGACGACGACGCGGTGCCCGTCCGGTGCCACCGGACGCTCCGGGGCCTCCAGCACGGGCGTGGCCAGCAGCTCGCGCAGCCGTCCGGCCGCCGCCGTGGCCTCCTTGAACGACAGCGCGCCCGTGAGCCCGAGCAGCGCGTCCCCGATCGCCAGGCCGAGCAGCGTGAACGGCAGGACGTCGACCGCCGGCATCGTCCCCGCCTGGACGAGCGCGCCGCCGGCGGCGAGCGTGACGACCAGCAGCAGCACCGGCGACACCAGCGCGGTCGTCGCCGAGATGACCCGCAGCAGCGGCGCGTTCGCGGCCGTGAACAGGATCCGGTACTCGTCGGCGGCGCGGGCGAACGCCGCGTGCGCCCGTCCGGCCTGCCCGAACGCCTTGACGACCGCGATGCCGCGCACGAACTCGACGACCGCCGTGTTCAGCGCGACCATCGCCGCCCCGGCGCGCGCCACGCTGCCGTGCGAGCGGGCCAGCAGCCGGGTGTAGGCGACGACCGCGACCACCACGGGCGCCAGCACGACCAGCGTGAGCGGGACGTCCACGCTGAGCAGGTAGAGGACCGACGCCACCGGCGCCGTCACCGCCACGGCGAGGTCGATCGCGGCGTGCGCGACGAGGTAGTGGAGGTCCTTCACGTCGTCGTCGAGCGCGCTCTTGACCCGGCCCGGGCCGTTGTCGCCGAACCATCCGAGCGGCACCCGCGACAGCCGGGCGGCCACCCGCCGGCGGACGTGCAGCTGCAGGTCGAGGTCGGCGCGGTGGCCGATCTCGTAGGCCGCGCCGACGAGCGCGAACCGCCCGGCGGCCCCGGCCGCGCCCACGGCGACGACCGTCCAGACGCGCCCGGTGTCCGGGTCCCCGTCCAGGACGGCGCGGGCGAACTCGTACACCGCGATGTACGGGACGAGTCCGGCGACCGTCCCCGCGACACCGAGCACGACCGCGAGGACGAGCCTGCCGCGGACGGGCGCGAGGACGTCCCACAGGGCGTTGGGGGGTGAAGAACGGCTCACGAAGCCTCTCCTTGAATTAGGTATACCTAACCTAATTCATCCCCCGCCCCCGCATCGAGGCTCCCAGCGATCAAGGAGTGTTGAGAGAGCTCGAAGGACGCAGCACGGACGCGTCCGGGGCGTTCGCCGCGGACTGGCCACGGCGGGCAGGAGGGGCCGCCACACTGTTCGTCACGCGGCCCGCCGCTGCGCGCGGGCGCGAGATCGAGGTGGAACAGAGGAGCCTGACGTCGTGAGCAGGGTGCATCGATCGATCGTCTGCCTCGACGTCGAGGGCTTCGGCGATCCCCGGAGGACCGACGATGACCGGGCCGTAGTGCGGGACGGGCTGTACCGGGCCGTGTCCGAGGCGTTCGACGAGGCGGGCGTGCCCTGGCAGGACTGCCATCACGAGGATCGTGGTGACGGCCTCCTGGTCCTGGTGGCATCCGAGGTCGCCAAGGAGGTCCTGGTCACCGGCCTTCCGGGGCGGCTCGCCGTGAAGCTGGCCGTCCACAACCGGGCGGAGGGGCCGCGGGCACGGATCCGGCTGCGGATGGCGGTGCACGCCGGTGAGATCCGGCACGACGCGCACGGGGTGATCGGCAGCGCGATCAACCTGGCGTTCCGGCTGCTGGACGCGGCGCCGGTCAAACGGGTGCTGGCCGGCTCCTCGGGACTTCTCGCGCTGGTCGCCTCCGACTGGTTCTACACCGAGGTCGTCCGGCACACTCCGCGGAGCAGGCCCTTCTCGTACCACCGGATCCGGGTCGCGGAGAAGGAGACCGACACCGTCGCGTGGGTCTGTCTGCCCGACGATCCGTCCCCGGACGGCGCGAGGCTCGCAGCGGTACGAGCCGTCCCGCCGCCGGACGACCCGTGGTCTCCGCCGTGGCAGCTACCGGCGGACACCGTGCACTTCACCGGCCGGAGCGCTGAGCTCTCGCGGCTGCTGGCCCTCGGGTCAGGTGCCCGGCGCCCGGTGGGCGCCGCGATGGTGGGCGCGATCGACGGTATGGCGGGGATCGGCAAGACGGCGCTGGCCGTCCATGCCGCCCACCGGCTCGCGGATCGGTTCACCGACGGATGCCTGTTCCTGGATCTGCACGGGTACACGCAGTCGGTCGCGCCGCTGAGCCCCGCGGAGGCGCTCGAACGGCTACTCCGCGCGCTCGGGGTCCCGGGCCGGCGGATCCCCGGCGGCGTGGACGAGCGCGCCGCGCTCTACCGCGGCCGCCTCGCCGGAAGCCGGACGCTGATCGTGCTCGACAACGCCGCGGGCGCGGAGCACGTCCGCCCGCTGCTGCCCGCGGAGCCGAACTGCCTCGTGCTGGTCACCAGCCGCCGCCGGCTGGCCAGCCTGGACGAGACCCTGCCGATCTCCCTGGACGTGCTCGGCCCCGCCGACGGGCTGGCCCTGCTCGCCGCGAGCGCCGGACGGCGCCTCGCCGGGGCCGGCGAGCGTGCGGCGGCCAGGCAGGTGGTGGACCTGTGCGGCCGGCTGCCGCTGGCCATCCGGATCGCCACGGCCCGCCTGCGCTCCCGTCCCGCGTGGACCGTGGCGGACCTGGCCCGTTCGCTGGCCGAGCGGCACGGCGCGCTCGCCCGGCTCGACGACGGCGAGCGCGACGTCGCCGCCGCGTTCTCGCTCTCCTACGGCGCCCTGACGTCCGGCCAGCGGCGGATGTTCCGGCGTTTCGCACTGCACCCCGGCAGGGAGGGCGGCACTCACGCGGCGGCCGCGCTCGCGGGCACCACCGTCGCCCAGGCCGAGCGGCTGTGCGAGGACCTGCTCGACGCCCACCTGCTGCACCAGTCCGCGCCCGGCCGCTACGGGTACCACGACCTGATCCGGGACTTCGCGGTCGAGGCCGCCGCCACCGAGGAGCCGCCGGACCGGTGCCGCGCGGCCGTCACCAGCCTGCTCGACCACTACGTGGCCACCGCGAGCGCGGCGATGCGCGTCCTGTACCCGGACGAGGAGGACCGCCGCCCGCGCGTCCCGGCGACCCGCTCGCCCGTCCCGCCGGTGACCGAACCGGCCGCCGCGCTGGCGTGGCTGGACGTCGAGAGGCCCAACCTCGTGGCCGCGTGCGCCCACGGCACCGCGCACGGCTGGCCCGAGCGGACGACTCGGCTGGCCGCCGTCCTGTTCCGGTACCTGGACGTCGGCGGCCACCTGGCCGACGCCGAGGCCGTCTACGGTCACGCGCGGCAGGCGGCCGAGGACGCCGGTGATCGGACCAGCGAGGCGCACGTCCTGACCAGTCTCGGCGGCGTCTACTGGAACCAGGGCCGCTACGAGCACGCCGCCCAGGCCGTCCAGGACGCCCTGGCCATCTTCCAGGCGACAGGCGACCGCTTCGGCCAGGCCCGCGCCCTGGGCAACCTCGGGCTCATCTACTGGCGCCAGGGCCGGTACCCGCAGGCCGCCGACCACAGTCGGCAGGCCCTCGCCCTGCACCGCGGCTCCGGCGACCTCGCGGGCCAGGCGCGCGCGCTGGGGAACCTCGGCCTCGTCCGGTGGCGGCAGGGCGAGAACGGCAAGGCCATCAGGGCGGTGCGGCAGGCCATGGCCTGCTACGGAAAGCTCGGCGATCGGCGCGGCGAGGCGCGCATGCTGGGCAACCTCGGCAACGTGCGTCACCACCAGGGCCGCCACGCCCAGGCCGTCCACCACCATCGCCGCGCGCTGGCCCTCTACCGCGAGCTCGGCGACCGGGTCGGTGAGGCGGACGCGCTGACCAATCTCGGCCTTCCCCTGAGACGCCAGGGCCACGTCCAGCAGGCGGCCGACCACCACCGGGAGGCCCTGGCGCTCTACCGCCGGCTCGGCGACCGCAACGGCCAGGCCCGTGCGCTCAACGGCCTGGCCGAGGCGCTCACCGAACTCGGACACACCGCCCGAGCCCGCACCCACCACGATCTGGCGCTGACCTTCACCCTCGGCACAGGCGATCCCTACGAGCAGGCCCGAGCCCACACCGGCCTGGCCATCACCCATCACGGCACTGCGGCGCGCGACCACGCGCAGCGGGCCTTGGCCATCTACACCGACCTAGGAGTTCCCGAGGCGGCGGATCCGGTGGCCGTGGTGGGCCAGGGCTGTTGACGCCGGCGGCAGGCAGGCTCAAGGTGCGTCCGGGGGCGCCGCGAAGCCAAGGAGCCGAAGATGCCCGCCCAGGACCAGACCGTCCGCCCGTTCCGCATCGGTTTCCCCGAAGCCGAGATCACCGAACTGCGCCGGCGCGTCAACGCGACCAGATGGCCCGAGCGCGAGACGGTCACCGACGACTCGCAGGGCGTCCGCCTCGCGCTGATGCAGGACGCCGCGCGCTACTGGGGGACGGACTACGACTGGCACAGGTGCGAGGCGGCGCTCAACGAGCTGCCGCACTTCATCACCGGGATCGACGGCCTGAACATCCACTTCCTCCACGTCCGGTCCCGGCACGAGGACGCCCTCCCACTGATCGTCACGCACGGATGGCCCGGCTCGATCATCGAGCAGTTGAAGATCATCGGACCGCTCACCGACCCGGCCGCGCACGGCGCGAGCGCGCAGGACGCCTTCCACCTGGTGATCCCGTCGCTTCCCGGATACGGGTTCTCGGCCAAGCCGTCCACCACCGGCTGGGACCCGGCCCGCGTCGCCCGCGCGTGGGCGACGCTGATGGAGCGCCTGGGCTACACCCGGTACGTGGCGCAGGGCGGTGACTGGGGCGCGGCCGTCACCCAGACGATGGCCGTGCAGGCGCCGCCGGGACTGCTCGGCATCCACTCCAACATGCCCGGAACCGCCCCGGCCGCCATCAACACCGCGGTCAAGCGCGGCGACCCGCCGCCGCCCGGCCTCACCGAGGAGGAACGGCGCGCCTACCAGCAGCTCAGCCGCTTCTACGCCTCACATGTCGCCTACGCCCAGTTCATGGCCACGCGTCCGCAGACCCTGTACGGGCTCGCCGACTCGCCGGTCGACCTGGCCGCGTTCATGCTCGACCACGGCGACGGCACCGGCCAGCCCGGACTCGTCGAACAGGCCCTGCAAGGACGCCTCAAAGGCGACCTCACCCGCGACGACGTCCTCGACAACATCACGCTCTACTGGCTGACCAACACCGGAGTCTCCTCGGCCCGCCTCTACTGGGAGAACAAGGCCGACTTCTTCGACGCCAAGCCCATCACCATCCCGTTCGCCATCAGCGTCTTCCCCGACGAGCTCTACCAGGCACCGCGCAGCTGGGCCGAGCGCGCCTACCCGCACAACCTCGTCCACTACAACCGGGTCGACCGCGGCGGCCACTTCGCCGCCTGGGAACAACCCGACCTGTTCGCCACCGAGATCAGAGCCGCGTTCCGCACCCTGCGCTGAAGCGCACCAGCGGAGCGGTGCTCTTGGAGCTCAGTTCCTGCGCGAGATGACCATGATGTATTCGCAGGGAGCGTCCGTTCGGTTGGCGAAGCCATGGTCCGCGTCGGCCTGGAAGAACAGGGAGTCGCCCGTGTTCAGCGTCTCGTTGATTCCGCCGACCGCGACGGTGAGGGTGCCTTCGAGCACCACGAGCTGCTTCTCCGTCCCCGGCGGATACGCGGGCAGCAGCCCGGTGGAGACCTGCGCGGGAAGGTAGTGGACGACCATCTCGGCTCCCCCCGCGCCCGGCGCCGCCGACACCATGTGCCGCTCGAAGCCGGTCTCCGGATCCCGGAACACGGGCCGGTCGTCCTTGCGCATGACGACGGCCACGCCGGACGCGGCGGCGGCCGGCGCACCGATGAGATCCGAGAGCGCCACGTCGAGCGCGTGAGCGATCCTGGACGCGACGCCGATCGTCGGGCTCTTCTCACCGCGCTCGACCTTGGACAGCATCGCCCGGCTGACCGCCGACCGCGCGGAAAGCTGTTCGAGCGTCAGTCCCGCCTCCTCGCGGCGCCGCCGCACGTTACCGCCGAACGCGCCGGCCAGGTCGTCACCATGCTGCGGTCCGGCCGCGTTCACGTCTTGCTCGGCCACCGTGCTCCTCGGTCGATGGGCATCTCGCAGCCCACAGTGTAGGGTTTCTCCTAAAGAAGACATGCGTCTCCTATTGGAGACATGCACGGGAGGCTCCATGCGTCTGATCTCGACCGGCCGACATCACGCCACCTTCGACTTCGGCGACCTACAGGTGGTCTCGTTACGCGACGGGTACATCGACATGCCGCCGACGAGGCTCCGCGACGAGGACGGGCGCCCGCTCGCCGAACTGCCCGCCGCCGTCCCCCTGGTCGGCGACAAGCTGCGGCTGTCGGTCAACGCCTTCTACGTCACCGACGGCACGCGCTCGGTCCTCATCGACACCGGCGCGTCCGACGTCTGGCACGACCCCACCATGGGACTGATCTACGACGCGCTCGGCGAAGCGGGGATCGACCGCGCGCAGATCACCGATGTGGCCATCACCCACAGGCACGAAGACCACGTGAGCGGCCTGATCACGCCGGACGGTTCAGAGGCGTTCACCGGACTGGAGCGCGTGTGGATCGGCGCGGGCGACACCTCGGTATTCACGGGAAGGCTCGAACCGATTCGCGACCGAGTGGTACCGGTGTCGGAGAAGGTGGCGATCAACGACTGGGCCACCGCGATCCCGGCCCCGGGCCACACACCCGGCCACACCGTCTACGACATCGGCAGCAGCACCGGCCACCTGCTCGTCTGGGGCGACACCGTCCACGTCCCGACGCTCCAATTCGAACAGCCGAACGTGTCCTGGGAGCTCGACGGCGACCAATCCCAAGCCCGCACCGCGCGAGCGTCCCTCCTCGAACAACTGACGCGACCAGACCACTACGTAGCCGGCGCCCACCTCGACTCACCCGGGATCGCCCGCGTAACCCCGTCCGGCGATGGCTACACACTGACCTACCTAGCACCATCCCTCACCTAATCGATGCAGGCACCTGTGTCCTGGTCCTTGACTGCTGATCGCGCCGTGACCCGCTACCGCGCTAACGGTCGGAGACTCGGCCCGCTCACTGGTCGTTCAAGGCCAGCGTGTGATGTTGGGATTGGCTATGTTGCGGTGTGGGGACTCTAGATCCAGACCGTCGGACTCGAACATCGTTATTCCGACGGTCAACGCGACGTCGGCAGGTTCAGCGTTCAAGTAGAGCGGGAGCCCGTAACGCACGTGCGTGAAGCCATGGTTGGTGTCTTCAGTGATCTCGATCGTCCAGCCGAACTCCTCATCCCATGCCAGGAAGGTCGATTGGGCACCCGGCCAGATGAGGGACACTTTCGTTTCGCCGCAATGAATGGCCCTGATGCCCAATGTTGTCAGGTCGTCGATGACGGCCTCGATATAGCGGCCCGGCAGGTGCTCACTCATCTGCGTTCTCTTCCCTGATCCGATCCCGGTGCGGTGGCGCACCCCTGCGTCGGCCCCGGGCGCGCCTGCACTCCCGACGAGGGAACAGTCCGTCAAGCGCTCCGCACGGTGCCCCTCCCACGTGGGGACCTGGTCGGCTTGAGCCGTCGGTTCCTTCGCGGGAGGGGCACCCGGTTCAGCTGCACGTCGGCGGCCACCAGCCTGCGATCATCGATCGCGCGGGCTAGCGCTGCAATGTCAGCAGGCCCGGACGCCACGGCAACTGGTCGTAGGGGCCGCTGGCGCTCGGGGACTTGCCCTGGTAAAGGAACTGGAGGTTGCAGGGGTCGATGGTCATGGTTTGGTCGGGGTTGCTGCGCACCAGGTCACCATGGCTGATGTCGTTGGTCCAGGTGGCCCCGCTGTTGGCCTTGCCCGCGAACGGGCTGCTCTCGCTGCCGGCCTGCGGAGTCCACGAACCGCTCAGGCTGGACGCCGTGAACGAGCGGAAGTACCGCCCGTTCGCCCCCATCGCCTCAACGATCATCAGGTACTGGTTCTGACCCTGGACCTTGTAGACCTGGACCGCCTCGAAGAGGTTGGCCGTCGAGTCGCTCATCACCGTCGTGTACGACGAGCCGAAGCTGCCCGGGAAGTTCCCGATCGGCATGCTCGCCCGGTAGATCTTGCCGTTGTCACCGGCGAAGAACAGGTACATGTTCGCACCGTCACCGATCAGCGTCTGGTCGATCGGGCCGGTGCCGGAGCCGGAGATGCTCCCGGTGAACAGCGCCTGCGGTGAGGACCAGCCGTTGGGGTTGGTGGGGTCGCTCGACGTCCGGTAGATGAAAGGCCACGCACCCCACTGGTACGCCAGCACCCAGACGTTCTTGGGCGCGAAGTAGAACAGCGTGGGCGCCACCGCGGCCTGGCTCATCCCGACCTGGCCGGCCGAAGCCATGTCGGACCAGTTCGTGAAGGGACTGAAAGCCATCGAACCGTAGGACGACCCCGACACGTTCGACGCGTAGACCAGGTGCTTGCCGTTGTAGACGACGTTGGTGAAGTCCTTGAGCGAGACCCACCCGTGCTGCGGCGTCGCCAGAACGCCTGTCGACGTCCAGCGGTACGCCGACGGAAGAGGGCACGTGCCCGTCGGGGGCGGTGTCGTGCCGGACAGGCCGGTCCACTTCTGGTTGGAGCCGCCGTTGCACGGCCAGATGTCCACCGCGGTGCCGTTGGCCGTACCGGCCCCCGTGACGTCCAGGCACAGCCCGGACTCCACGCCGACCACCGTGCCGTCGGAGTTCACACGCCACTGCTGGTTGGCACCACCGCTGCAGGTCCAGATCTGCACCCGGGTACCGGCAGCGGTCGTGTGGTTCGGCACGTCCAGGCACTTGCCGCCGTACACGGTCAGCTGGCCGCCGGCAGTCGAGGTCCACTGCTGGTTCGCGCCGCCCCAGCAGTCATAGATCTGGAGGTAGGTACCGTCGGTCTGGCTCTGCCCCAGCACATCCAGGCACCGGCCGGAACCGTCGCCGCGCAGGCTGCCGGTGACGTCGGCCCGAGCCGGGCCGGCCACCAGGGTGACCGCGAGGGCGAGCGTACCCGCAGCCGCCATGGCCAGCGGGGCCGTCAGCGCGCGGCGCCCCATCCTGATAGCTGCTCCGTACATGCGAACCTCCTCCCGGTCAGCTGCGGGACCACTTCTGGTTGTCGCCGCCCCAGCAGGAGTACAGCTGGACGGGGGTGCCGTTGCCGGTGCCCTGGCCGGAGGCGTCCAGGCACAGGCCGGACTGGACGCCGACGATGGTCCCGTCGGAGTTGACGCGCCACTGCTGGTTCGCGCCGCCCCAGCAGGAGTAGATCTGCACCTTCACGCCGTTGCCGGTGCCGGCGGCGTCCAGGCACTTGTTGCCGTAGACCTTGAGCTCGTTGGCGGACGTGTAGGTCCACTGCTGGTTGCCGTTGCCATTGCAGTCCCACAGCTGCACCTGGACGCCATCGGCCGTGCTCGCGCTGGGCACGTCCAGGCAGCGGCCGGAGGCGACGCCCTTGATCGGTCCGGTGTCGCCGGACGGTGGAGGCGGAGTGGTCGACCCGCCGTTGAGGGCGTCGAGGACGGCGGTGTAGGCGGGCTTCTTGCTGCCGTTGCCGTCGAACAGCAGCGGGGTGTCCGCGGACCGCCAGGAGTCGGTGTCCCGCACGCCCCAAACCGTGATGCCGACGCAGCGCGACACGGCCAGGCAGTCGTTGGTCACGTTGGCGTAGGTCGTGGGCGAGGCACCCTGGATGTCCAGCTCGGTGATGGCCACGTCGACGCCGAGGGCGGCGAAGTTCTGCAGGGTGGTGCGGAAGTTGCTGTTGTAGGGGCTGCCGCTGTTGAAGTGGGACTGGAACCCGACGCAGTCGATCGGGACGCCGCGGGACTTGAAGTCCCTGACCATGTTGTAGACGCCTTGGGTCTTGGCCGCGTTCCAGTTCTCGATGTTGTAGTCGTTGTAGCAGAGCTTGACGCCCGAGTCGGCCGCCCGCGCGGTGCGGAAGGCGACCTCGATCCAGTCGTTGCCGGTGGCCTGGAGGTTGGACTGGCGCCGGCCGCCGCTGCCGTCGTCGGCGAAGGCCTCGTTCACCACGTCCCAGTAGGCGAGCTTGCCCTTGTAGTGGGCCATCACACCGTTGATGTGATTGATCATCGCCTGGCGCAGCGCGCTGCCGCCGAGGCCCTGCATCCAGCCGGGCTGCTGACCGTGCCAGGCCAGGGTGTGGCCGCGGACCCGCATCCCGTGCTGCACCGCCCAGTTGTAGACCTGGTCGCCGGCGGTGAAGTTGAACTGGCCCTGCTGGGGCTCGGTCGCGTCGATCTTCATCTCGTTCTCGGGCGTCACCATGGTGAACTCGCGGCCCGCGATCGTGGTGTACGCCGAGTCGCCGAGCCTGCCGGCGGCGATGGCGGTGCCGAAGTACCGCCCGCTTTGCGCGGCCGCCGCGCCGAGCGTGCTCGCCGCGGCATGCGAGGGAACCGCCGCCGCCAGCGCCGCGGTCGTCGCCCCGACGGTACCGAGGGCGAGGGTGACCAGGGCGCGGCGGAAGCGGCCGACGGATCGCGGGATTCCGGACGATGGTGTTTTCTTGGTGCTCACTCCTGAGCCTCCGTAACTGAAGCACGGGAAATGCCAGAAAAGCGGGGACGACCCGCGGAATCGACGCCGCGTCCCTTCGCCGGGAACGCACACCACCAAGGCGTCGTTAGTCGGTGGGCCGTGCCACACCTGGCACGCCCAACCGCTCGGGGACTCAGTGTGAGTAACGCCCGGAAAGCATGTCAAGACTTTCGAAGATGTTTCGGAAGCTCATCCCGGTCCGCCCACGCTATCCACCTCTTACAGTGGACGAGGACGCCGTCGAAAGGTTTCGGTGATCTCCATCAGCGGACGGACCGCATGAAAGTTCCCATGGCGATGCTTTCACCCGCCACGTGCATCTGCGCGGATAACCCCAGATGAGCCGCAGTCAGCTCCGGTCTCATATTCACGAGGCGCATCGGACGCTTGACATGCCTCCCCGGCTCATATTTGCTCCGCCCCACCACCACCTTCGACCGACCCGCTGAAGAAGGGAGCTCGATCGACCATCCGGATCGTCAGCGATGACGCCCCAGAGCCGCGCCCGCCGTGTCCGACTAGCGCCTTGGTCGCATCGGCGGTCGTGCACCCCCGGGTGAGGGGAGGGCATGGCCATCTCCCCGCGCTGCTCTCTAGGCTCGGCCGGGCTCCTCGGATGCGAAGGGACGCGCTTTGGCCGGTCGTGGATCGCATGACGACGAGATAGGGAAGCTCCTCGGCCGGATGAGCCTCGCGGAGAAGCTCGGGCAGTTGCAGCAGTTCGCCTGGACGGGTGACACCGGCCCGGGTCAGGGGCAAGCGGCCCAGGTGCGCGACATGGCCCGCGCCGGACGGCTCGGCTCGGTGCTCAACGTGTACGGAGCGGCGCTGACGAACGAGCTTCAGCGCGTCGCCGTCGAGGAGTCCCGCTTGGGGATCCCCCTGGTCTTCGGTCTGGACGTGGTGCACGGATTCCTGACGACCTTCCCGATCCCCCTGGCGCAGGCGGCGAGCTTCGACACCGGGGTCGCCGAGCGGGACACCGAGGTGTCGGCCCGGGAGGCGCGGTCCTCCGGCGTCCACTGGGTCTTCTCGCCGATGATGGACGTCGCGCGCGATCCGCGCTGGGGCCGGATCTCCGAGAGCTTCGGGGAGGACCCGTACCTGACCGCGGTGTTCGCGGCCGCGAAGGTCCGCGGCTACCAGGGCCCGGACGGCGCGGCGATACCGCCCGGCAAGGTGGCCGCCTGCGCCAAGCACTTCGCCGCCTACGGCGCCGTCGAGGGCGGCCGCGAGTACAACACGGTGGACCTGTCGGAGTCGCGGCTGAGGGCGGTGCACCTCCCCCCTTTCCGGGCCGCCGTCGACGCCGGTGCCGCCACGGTGATGGCGGCGTTCACGGCGATGAACGGGGTCCCGGCGCACGGCGACCGCCGTGCGCTCACCGGCGTCCTGAAGGACGGCTGGGGGTTCAGCGGGCCGGTGGTCAGCGACTGGACGGGCGTCGCCGAACTCGTCGCGCACGGCTTCGCCGCGGACGCCCGCGATGCCGCCCGCCTGGCCTTGGGCGCGGGCGTCGACATGGAGATGGTCTCCACCTGTTTCGCCGACCACGCGGAGCGGCTGCTGGCCGACGGCCGCCTCGCGCGGGAGCGGCTCGACGACGCGGTGGCGCGCGTCCTGCGGCTGAAGTTCCGGCTCGGCCTGTTCGAGCGGCCCTACTGCGACGGGCACGGGGAGGTCACCATCTCCTCGGCAGGCGACCGGCGGGCGGCGCGGAGGGCCGCGGGCCGCTGCATGGTCCTGCTCAAGAACGACGGGCTGCTCCCCCTCGTCGGCGGCCGCTCGATCGCCCTCGTCGGCCCGTTCGCCGAATCCCAGGACCTGCACGGGGCGTGGGCGGGTCCGGGCGCCGGGCGCTTCCCGGCGGTCACCGTGGCGCAGGGCGTCCGGGAGGCCGCGGGGGGCGCGGAGGTCGTCTGCGCCCGCGGCGTCGATCCCGAGGGCCGGGATGTCTCCGGCGTCCCGGCGGCCGTCGCCGCCGTCGAGGCCGCGGACGCGGCGGTGGTCGTGGTCGGTGAGCCGTCGCACCTGAGCGGCGAGGGCGGGTCACGCAGCGACCTCGGGCTGCCGGGCGCGCAGGACGCGCTCGTCGCCGCGGTCGCCGCGACCGGCCGCCCGTTCGCGGTCGTGCTGGTCTGCGGCCGTCCGCTCGCCCTCGGGCCGTGGCTGGACGCCGCGTCCGCCGTCCTGGTCGCCTGGCACCCCGGCGCCGAGGGCGGCCGCGCCGTCGCCGACGTCCTGTTCGGCGACGTCGACCCGAGCGGGAGGCTCCCGGTGTCGTTTCCGCGCGTCACCGGCCAGGTCCCGGTCCACTACGACCACGAGAGCACGGGCCGCCCCTGCGAGCCCGGGCGCAGCAACCCCCGCTATGGGTCGCGCTACCTCGACCTGGAGAACGGTCCCCGGTTCGCCTTCGGGCACGGCTTGAGCTACACCACGTTCCGGTACGGCGAGCCGAGCCTGGACGTCCCCGCCGTCTCCGCCGAGGAGATCCGCGCGGGGGCGACCGTCGAGGCGTCGGTGCGGGTGACCAACACGGGTGAGCGGGAGGGGGACGAGGTCGTCCAGCTCTACGTCCACGACCGGGTGGCGAGTCTCGTGCAGCCCGTGCGCCGGCTCCGCGGGTTCCGCAGGATCACCCTTCCCGTCGGCGGGAGCACGACCGTGCGGTTCACCCTCGGCGCGGACGACCTCGGTTTCTGGACGAACGCCGCCGGCGGCGAGTTCCTCGTCGAGCCCGGCGAGACGGACGTCTACCTCGGCGGCGGCTCGTCGGCACCGGGCCGGTGCACGCTGACCGTCACCTGACCGCGGGCGCTCAGGGCAGCAGGCCGTGCCGGCGCGCGGCCACGACCGCCTCCAGGCGCGACCGGACGTGCAGCTTGCGGGCCGCGTTGCGCAGGTAGCTCTTGACCGTCTCCGTGGTGACCCCGAGGTCGGCCGCCACCTGCGTGTTCGTCCAGCCGAGGGCGACGCAGGCGAGCACGTCCAGCTCGCGGGCCGACAGGTACGGCGCCGACCGCGGCCCGGACGGCGCGGCGCCCGCGCCGCACAGCTTCGCGCAGACCTGCTCCAGCCGCTGCCGCAGGGCGTCGTCGTCCAGGCCCTGCGCGAGGACGCGCAGCTCCGCGTACGCCTCCCGGACCACCTCCTGCTCGGCCGCCGGCGCGGTCCGCGCCCCGCCGGGCTCCCGCCGTCCGAGCGGGTCGGCACCGCGGGCGGCCCGGTCGCGGACGGCCAGGTTCTGCTCCAGGTCCCGCGCGGTCTCCAGCGCGGCCTGGACGACCCGGTCCCCCAGCGGGAGGGTCGTGCGCGTCGTGCAGTACAGGACGGCCCGGACGGTCCGTCCGACGATCACCGGGACGGCCACCATCGCGCGCAGCCCCTCGGCCGTGATGACGTGGTCGTACTGGTGGCTGATCCCCGACGAGGCCACGTAGTCGTTCACCACGATGGGGCGGCGCCGCGCGACGACCTTGCCGCCCAGGCCGAGGCCGCAGTCGACGGCGACGCCGCGCAGCGCGCCCGTGGTGACGCCCGCGAACTGGGTGAAGCGCACCTGCCGGGCGGCGTTCACCGGCCCCCCGAAGGCGAGCGGCAGCGAGGTCATGTCCCGCAGGCAGGCCAGCGCGCGGTGGATCTGGGGCTCGTCGGTCGTCTCGGGCCTGTTCACGGTGCCGACCCCCTTCAGCTGGCCTTCCGCGCGAACGGCGGTGCGCATCAGGGTCGCTCCGGTCCCCGGCCCGCGCAAGCCCCGCCCCCTCACCCGGGGGTACCGGACCGCCGGGACCGCCGCGACCATCCCGTTAACACCCCGGAAACCGGGTGTTCCACTTCGAGCGGGAGGTCCCCATGACCGGGCTGCGACAGCGGGTCGCCGACGTGCTGGCCGCCTACGGCGCGCCGCGGGCGTGCCTGGCCGACGTCCTCTGCGACCGGCACCCGGCCGGGTCGAGCGCCTTCACGATCGTCCGGCCCAGCCCGGACGGCGGCCTGGCGTGCGCCGACCTGACGTACGGGGAGCTGCGCGACCGGTCGGCGCGGTTCGCGGCGGGGCTGCGCGACCTCGGCGTCGGCCCGGGCGACCGGGTGGCCACGCTGATGGGCCGGTCCGCCGAGCTGGTCGTGGCGATGCTGGGCATCTGGCGGCTGGGCGCGGTGCAGGTGCCGCTGTTCACCGCGCTGGCCCCGCCCGCGATCGCCGCCCGGGTCACCGGCAACGGGACCGTGGCGGTGATCACCGAGCCGGCGCAGCGCGCCAAGCTGGACGCGATCGCCGACCCCGGCCGGACGGTGGTCACGACCGGTGCGCCCGCCGGCGCCGACGCCGCGTTCGCGGAGCTGGCGGCCTCGCCGCCGCTCGCGGAGCCGGTGGCCGCCGGCGGCGACGCGACCATGGTCGAGCTGTTCACCTCGGGCACCACCGGCGCGTCCAAGGGGGTTCCGGTCCCGGTGCGCGCGCTCGCCGCGATGCGCGTCTACCAGGAGTACGGGCTGGACCACCGGGCGTCCGACGTGTTCTGGAACGCCGCCGACCCGGGCTGGGCCTACGGGCTCTACCACGCCGTCATCGGCCCGCTCCTCCTCGGCCGGCGCGCGGTCCTGCTGCGCGGCGGCTTCTCCCCCGAGCTGACGTGGCGGGTGCTGGCGCGGTGCGGCGTCACCAACTTCGCCGCGGGCCCGACGGTCTACCGGGCGCTGCGGAACGCGGCGGACGCGATACCCGCCGGGCTCCGCCTGCGCTGCTGCTCCTCGGCGGGCGAGCCCCTCAACCCGGACGTCGTCGCGTGGGCGGAGAGCGCGCTCGGCGTGCCCGTCCGCGACCACTACGGGCAGACCGAGCTCGGGATGGCCGTCGCCAACGGCTGGCATCCCGACATCCGGGCCGAGCTGCGGCCGGGCTCCATGGGCCGCCCGCTCCCCGGCTGGCGGCTGCGGGTGCTGCGCCCCGGCGCGGACGAGGCCGCGCCCGCGGGCGAGCCCGGACGGGTCGCGGTCGACCTGGCCGGCAGCCCGCTGATGTGGTTCACCGGGTACCGGGACGCGCCCGACCGCACCGCCGAGCGGTTCACCGCCGACGGCCGCTGGTACCTCACCGGCGACACCGCCGCCGAGGACGCCGACGGCTACCTCCACTTCGCCGCCCGCGACGACGACGTCGTCCTCATGGCCGGCTACCGCATCGGGCCGTTCGAGGTGGAGAGCGTGCTGCTCCAGCACGACGGCGTCGCCGAGGCCGCGGTCGTCGGCGTCCCCGACGACCTGCGCGGCGAGATCCTCGTGGCCCACATCGTGCTGCGGCCCGGGACGCAGCCGTCCGACGCGCTGGCGGCCGAGCTCCAGACGCTGGTGAAGACCCGGTTCGCCGCGCACGCCTATCCGCGCGAGGTCCATTTCGTGGACGGCCTGCCCAAGACACCCAGCGGCAAGTTGCAGCGGTTCCTGCTGCGCCCCGGCCGGCCCCACGCGCGGCCGTCCGCGTCCGCCGCCGAGCGGTGAGCCACCGCCCACCCATCCGCACGTCCAGATCCCTGCTTCGACCACCCCCAGGGAGACCACCATGCCCGCAACCGACCCGCGTCCGGCCGTCCCCGGCCCGGCCATGGCGACCCGGCGCGCCTTCCTCGCCGGCGCCGGCCTCACCGCCGCCGCGTCGCTCACCGCCCTCCGCCCCGGGACGGCCCGCGCCGCGACCGCCCGCACCGGTGCGGCGCGCGTCGTGGCGGAGAACCGCCTCAGCCCCCGCGTCCTCGACCTCACCGTCGACTCCCCCGCGCTCGCGACGACCGCCATGGCGCGGCTACTGCTCCCGGCCGGGTGGACACCGCAGCCGCGGCGGACGTGGCCCGTGCTGTACCTGCTGCACGGCGCCGAGGACGACTACACCTCCTGGACCCGCTCGACCGACGTCGAGGCCCTCACCCGGAACGCGGACGTGCTGGTCGTCATGCCGTCCGGCGGGCAGCTCGGCTTCTACTCCGACTGGTGGAACCACGGCGCCGGCGGCCCGCCGCGCTGGGAGACCTTTCACCTCACCGAACTCCGGCGGATCCTGGAGGCCGGATACGGGGCGGGCGCCTCGCGGGCCGTCGCCGGGCTGTCGATGGGCGGGTTCGGGGCGATGTCCTACGCCGGGCGCAACCCCGGCCTCTTCCGCGCCGCCGCGGCCTACAGCGGCGTCGTGCACACCACCTACCAGGGCGCCCGCGGACCCGCCTTCGTCCAGGAGTTCCTGATCAAGGACGGCTACGACCCCACCGCCCTGTGGGGCGACTACCAGCTCAACGCCGGCGTCTGGGCCTCTCACAACCCCTATGACCTGGCCGTGGCCCTCGCCGGGATCCCGCTGTTCGTCTCCAGCGGCAACGGGACGCCCGGCCCCCTCGACCCGCCGGGCACCCCGCCGAGCCTCGCCATCGAGGAGCTCATCGGCGAGATGAACACCGCGTTCGTGCGGTGCCTCCGGCAGGCGGGCGCGAACGTCACCGCCGACCTGTACGGACCCGGCACCCACAACTGGCCCTACTGGGAGCGGGGCCTGCACCGGTCCTTCTCCCTCCTGATGAAAGCGATCGGCATCGATGCCTGAACCCACCACGACGACCGGCCCGCGCGGCACGCGGACACGGTACGAGGTCACGGTGCACCGTGACGTCCGGATACCGACCGGCGAGGACGAAGTGACGCTGTCGGCGGACCTGTTCCTCCCCGAGGGCGCGGGCCCCGCGCCGGCGCTGCTGACCGTCCTGCCGTACCGCCGCGACCTCGCCGCCCTGCACGGCTCGCCGATGCAGCGCATGTTCGCCGCGCGGGGATACGCGTCGCTGCTCGTCGACATGCGCGGCACCGGCTCGTCCGGCGGCGCGCCGCGTCCCCCGTTCGACCCGGACGAGGTCGAGGACGCGCTCGCCGCGCTCGCCTGGGCCGCGGACCAGCCCTGGTGCGACGGGGCCGTCGGCATGTGGGGCGAGTCGTACGGGGCCTTCATGGCGATGCGGACGGCGGCGCGCCGCCCCGCTGGGCTCCGCGCGATCGTCGCCGTGCAGGGCATGCTCGACCCCGAGCGGGACTTCGCCCACCCCGGCGGGACGCGCGGCGCCGCGATGCCCCTGGGGTTCTGGGCCCGCAACACCCTCCTCGCCCAGCTCCTGCCGCCGCTGGACGACTTCGACGACCCCGCGGAGCAGGAGCGCTGGACGCGGCGGCTCGACGCGGCCCCCTACCTCCTCGACCTGTTCCGGCACGGCCCGGGGGACCCCGTATGGGAGCGGCGCCGCGTCGACGCCGCCGCCATCGAGGTGCCCGCGCTGACCGTCGCGGGCTGGCGGGACCTGTTCGCCGACGCCAGCGTCCGGGCGTTCGAGCGGATGCGCGGCCCCAAGCGGCTGGTCGCCGGGCCGTGGATGCACGGCTCCCCCCAGTTCAGCCCGGTCGCGCCGATCGACTTCGTCGGCCTGGCCTCGTCCTGGTGGGACCGCTGGCTCCACGACGACGGCGCGGACGGCGGAGCGGAGGACGGTGCGGCCGCCGTCAGCCTGCACGTCCAGGGCGACCGGCCGCGCTGGCTCGGGTTCCCGGCGTGGCCGCCGCCCGGGTCCACGCTGAACGCCGCGCCGTGCACCTGGCAGCACACCGGACCGCAGCGCCCGGACCCCGCCGCCGGCGCGCTCAGCGGCCTCTGGGCGACCCCGGACGGCCCGTTCGGCCTGCCCCTCGACCAGCATGACGACGACGCCGGCGGTCTCTGCGCCACGTCACCGCCCCTGGACGAGCCGCTGCTCATCGGCGGGCGTCCGGCGGTCACGGTCGCGCGTCCCTGGCGGCGCGTCTCGGTCAAGCTCACCGACGTCGACCCGTCCGGCCGCTCCACGCTCATCTGCGCCGGTCTGGAACGCGTGCCGGACGGCGCCGCCGAGGCGCGGATCGCGCTCGCCCCCACCGCCTACGAGGTGGCCGCGGGGCACCGGCTGCGGGTGGTCCTCGCGCCCGGCGACTTCCCGCGCGTCTGGCCGTCCCGCCCGTCCGGCGCGTCCGGGCCCGGACGGCCCGCCGCCACGGCCCTCGCGCTCCCCGTCATCGCGGACCGGGACGCCGTCGAGATCGACCTCCCGGAACCCGGCCCCGCCGACGCCCCGCCCGCGCCGCCGGGCCGCGAACCCGGCCCCACGGCGCAGTGGGAGATCACCAACGACCTGCTCAGCGGGACGACGACGGTCCTGGTGGGCGCGTCCGCCGCCCTCGCGGCGCCCGCCGGACGCGGGCACCGGCTGCGGATCCGGCAGGAGCTCACCGCCACCGCCCACCGCACCGACCCCGCCGCCTCGTCCGTCACCGGGAGCGTCACCGCCGACGTCACCACCGGCTCCGGCCGGCGCGTCACCCTCGACATCGCCCTCGACGTCACCGGCCAGGGCGTCCACGCCGCCGGACGCGTCACCCGCGACGGCGAGACCCTCCTCGACCGGCACTGGCGCGCCTGACTCCCCCCACCGGCCCGAAGACCACGGAAAAGGACACCACCATGATCGACGGTTCCACCCTCATCTCCGCTCCTCGCGGGGGGACGACCCCCCGCACCCCCCGGTTCCCTCCGCTCATCTCCGCTCCTCGCGGGGGGACGACCCCCCGCACCCCCCGGTTCGCTCCGCTCCTTTCAAGACGCGGGTTCACCGCCTCCGGGCTCGTCCTCGGCGCGGGCGTCGCGCTCAGCGCCTGCGGCGGCCCCCACCGCAGCGGCGGGACGTCCGGCACCCTCCGGATCGGCCAGCCCCTCCCTCCCGTCAGCCTCGACCCCGCCAAGGGCGGCGGCGAGTCCCTCCTCTACGTCGGCCCCGCCTATGACCCGCTCATCTACCGCGCCCCCGACGGGAGTTACCAGCCGCGCCTGGCCACGACCTGGCGCTACATCGGCACCGGCAACACCGCGTTCGAGATGACGCTGCGCCCGGGCGTGACGTTCAGCGACGGGACGCCGCTGAACGCGGCCGCCGTCAAGGCCAACATCGACTACTTCCGCAGGTCGGCGGGCCAGGCCGCCGCGTTCCTCGCGCCGGTCGAGGACGTCCGCGCCACCGGTGAGCTGACGGTGCGCATCACGCTGTCCGCCCCCGACCCGCAGCTGCCCGCGCTGTTCAGCCAGGACTTCTTCGCCGGGAACATGATCAGCCCGGCGGCGATCGCCCGGCCCGGCGCGCTCGCCACCCGCTCGGCCGGCGCCGGCCCGTACGTGCTGGACCCCGGGCAGAGTGTCACGGGCGACCACTACGCCTACGTCCCCAACCCCCGCTACTGGAACCGGCGGGACCGGCACTACGACAAGATCACCATCAAGGTGCTGCCGAACGAGAACACCGCGCTCGCCGCCCTCAAGACCGGGCAGGTCGACGTCATCTCCGGCGGCTACGCCATCGTGGACGGCGCCAAGGCCGCCGGGATGCGGGTCGCGTCCAGCCCGAGCATCGCCATGGGGCTCCAGCTCAACGACCGCGCCGGGCGGCTGTGCCCGCCGCTCGC
Organism: Actinomadura fibrosa; assembly: GCF_900659615.1. Taxonomy (GTDB): domain Bacteria; phylum Actinomycetota; class Actinomycetes; order Streptosporangiales; family Streptosporangiaceae; genus Spirillospora; species Spirillospora fibrosa. The sequence goes on from NZ_CAACUY010000028.1 coordinate 63,996, forward strand.
CGACGTCCGGGTCCGGCAGGCGCTCAACCTCGCCGTCGACCGCGCCCGGATCACCCGGGCGCTGCTCGGCGGCTACGGCGTCCCCACCGAGCAGCTCGCCGCCCCCGGCCAGGACGGCTACACCGGCACGCCGTTCTACACCTACGACCCCGCCCGGGCGCGGGCGCTGCTCGCCGCGGCCGGCCACCCCGGCGGGTTCACGCTGCCCGCGCTGATCCCGACGGCGCCCGCCTTCTACCAGGACATCGTCCAGGCCGTCGCCGCCGACCTCGCCAAAATCGGCGTCACCGTGAGGATCACGGCGAAGGAGCCCGCGGCCGCCGCCACCGAACTGACCCGCTACCCCGCGTCCATCCTCGGCTGGGGAGTCCTGCCCACCTACTTCATGGGCCGCGGCCTGTGGCTGCGCGACGCCGTCGGCATGAACCCCTTCCACAGCTCCGACCCGGTCCTCCAGGACCTCGATCGCAAGGCCGCGGCGGCCGGCGAGCGGACCCGCGCGGGCCTCGACCGGCAGATCGTCCGCCGCGTGGTGGAGCTCGGCTGGTTCCTGCCCGTCTGCCTCAGCCCGCTGTTCTACCTGTACCGCGACGACGTCGACCTGGGCGCCCGGCCGGGCAGGCCGCTGCCGAGCCCGTCGTCCTGGCGTCCCGCCGCCTGAACCGCCGGAGGGCTCATCCCCGTGACACGGTTGATCGCTCGCCGCCTGCTCGTCTCCGGCCTGCTCGTGGGCGTCGTCTCGCTGCTGACGTTCCTCTTGCAGGCCGCCGCGCCCGGCGACACCGCCCGCACCATCCTCGGCGACCACTACAGTCCCGCCGCCTACGCCCGGCTCCACCGCGAGCTGGGCCTGGACGAGCCCGTCCTCACCCGGTACGGGCACTGGCTCGCGCACGCGCTGCGAGGCGATCTCGGCACGTCGCCGGTCAGCGGGCTGGACGTCACCGCGCAGATCGCCTCCCGGCTGCCGGTCACCCTGTCGCTGACCGTCGGCGCCACGGCCGCCACCGCCCTGGCCGGGGTCGCCCTCGGCGTGCTCAGCGCGGTCCGCGGCGGGCGCCTCGGCCGGGCCTTCGACGTCCTGGCGCTCGCCGGGTACGCGCTGCCGAACTTCTGGCTGGCCCTGGTCCTGGTGACGCTGTTCGCCGTGACGTTCCCGCTGTTTCCGGCCACCGGCTACGTCCCGCTGGAGGACGACCCCGGCGGCTGGGCGCGCGGCCTCGTCCTGCCCGTCACGACCCTCGCGCTGCCCGGGACGGCGGTGTTCGCCAAGCAGACCCGGGACGCGATGCTGGCGGCCCTGTCACGCGACTTCGTCACCGCGCTGCGCGCCAACGGGGCGTCGGAGCGCTCCATCGTGCTCCGGCACGCGCTGCGGAACGCCGGCGTCCCCGTCGTGACCCTGGTCGGGCTGACGTTCATCGGGCTGCTCAGCGGCACCGTGTTCGTCGAGGCGGTGTTCGCGATGCCGGGCCTCGGCGGGCTCGCCGTCCAGGCCACCGGCCAGCACGACGTGCCGACGATCCAGGGGGTCGTGATCGTGTTCACCCTGGCGGTCGTCACCGTCAACCTCGCCGCCGACCTCGCCTACGGATGGCTCGACCCGAAGGTGCGCTCGGCATGAGGCGCCTCCCGAAACGGCGTGCCGTCCCGCGGACCGCCGTCCGGCGGCCGCTCACCGCCCTGGCGGCCGGCTACCTGGTGCTGCTCGCGCTCGGCGCCGTCCTCGCGCCCGTCCTGACGCCGTACGACCCGGCCGCCACCGACCTGGACGCGGTGCTGTCCGGCCCGACCGCCGCGCACCCGCTCGGCACCGACGGCCTCGGCCGCGACGTCGCCGCACGGCTGCTCTACGGCGGCCGGATCAGCCTGGCCGACGCCGCCGTCGCGGTGCTCACCGTCCTCGTCGCCGGTGCGGGGACCGGCGTCGCGGCGGGCTTCCTCGGCGGGCTCCCCGACCGGGTCTTCACGTGGGTGACGGACGTGATGCTGGCGATCCCGGTGCTCGTCACCCTGCTGGTCGTGCTCGCGGTCGTCGGCGACCACCGGATCGCCGTGATGGTCGCGCTCGGCATTTTGATGTCCCCCGGCCTCGCCCGGGTCGTGCGGGGCGCGGCGCTCACCGTCCGCAACGAGCCCTACATCGCCGCCGCCCGCGTCTCCGGGCTGCCGGACCGGCACATCCTCGTGCGGCACGTGCTGCCCCGCGTGGCCGGGCCGCTGATCGTCCAGATCTCGCTGCTCAGCGGCGGCGCGCTGCTCATCGACGCCGGGCTCGGCTACCTCGGCTTCGGCGCGCGGCCGCCCGCGCCGGCCTGGGGGTCCATGATCGCCGAGGCGTCCGCGGTCATCGGCCGGCAGCCGTGGCTGCTCGTCCCGCCCGGCACCGTCCTCGCGCTCGCCATCCTCGCGTTCGGGGTGCTCGGCGACACCGTCCGGGACGCCGCCGCCGCTCCCGCCGAACGCGTCCCGTCCCCGCCGCGACGCCGGCACCGGACCCCCGCCGCCGCCGCGAGCGCCCCGGACGCACCGTCCACGGCACTGCTGTCGCTGCGGGACGTGTCGGTCGGCCTCCCCGCCGGGCGCGGGACGACCACCGTCGTCGAGGACCTCACCCTGCACGTCGACCGGGGCGAGACGGTCGGCCTCGTCGGCGAGTCCGGATGCGGCAAGTCCGTCACCGCCCGCGCCGTGCTCGGGCTCGTGCCCGCGGGTGGGCGGATCACCTCCGGGACCGTCCGGTTCGACGGCCTCGACCTGACCGCCCTCGACCCCGCCGCGCTGCGGGCCCTGCGCGGCCGCCGGATCGCAATGATCTCGCAGGACCCCCTCGCGGGCCTCGACCCGCTGTGGACCGCGGGCGACCAGGTCGGCGAGCTCGTCCGGCGCCACCACGGCGGGACCCGCGCGGCCGTCCGCGGCCGCGCGCTCGACCTGCTGCGCACCGCCGGCCTGCCCGAACCGGAACGCGCCGCGGCACGCTACCCGCACGAGCTGTCGGGCGGGACGGCACAGCGCGTCGGCATCGCGATGGCGCTCGCCGGCGAACCCGACCTGCTCATCGCCGACGAGCCCACCACGGCGCTCGACGTCACCGTCCAGGCCGCGATCCTCGGCCTGCTGCGCCGGCTCCAGGCCGAACGCGGCATGGCGATCCTGCTCATCAGCCACGACTGGGACGTGGTCGCCGCGATGTGCCGCCGCGCCTACGTCATGTACGCGGGCCAGGCCGTCGAGACCGGTCCGCTGCCGGACCTGCTGGAGCGGCCCCGCCACCCCTACACGGCCGGGCTGCTCGGCGCCATGCCGCGGCGGGCCCGCCGCGGCGAGCACCTCGCCGCGATCCCCGGCGCCGTCCCGGACCCGGCGCACCGGCCTCCCGGCTGCCGCTTCGCCCCGCGCTGCCGCCTCGCCACGGCCGGCTGCCGGGAGGCGCCGATCCCGGTCGTCGAGGCCGCCCCCGGCCACCACACCCGATGCGTCCACCACGAGAGCGCCTGAGGAGACGGCCATGACCGCGCCGCTGCTGGAGACCCGGGACCTGCGCGTCGACCACCACGGCCGGCGCGGCCGCACCCGTGCCGTCGACGGCGTCGCGCTGCGCCTGCCGCCCGGCCGCACGCTCGGGCTCGTCGGGGAGTCCGGATCGGGCAAGTCCACCATCGCCGGCGCGGTGCTCGGGCTGGTCCGGCCCACCGGCGGGCGGGTCCTCTTCCGCGGTGCCGACATCACCCACGCGTCCCCGCGGCGGCGCCGCGAGCTCAGCCGCCACCTCCAGGCCGTCTTCCAGGACCCCTACGGGACGCTCAACCCGTCCCGCACCATCGGGCAGACCCTGACCGAGCCGCTGCGCGTCG
>NZ_CAACUY010000029.1 GCF_900659615.1 Actinomadura fibrosa
CGCGGTGCGCGGCGCGCCGCGCGTGCAGCAGCGCGGCCGCCGGATCGGCGTCCCGGAGCGCACGGGCGAGCAGCAGGTCGGACTTGCCGGGCGAGACGGCGGCCGCCGGGTCCTGCCGCTGGTGGGCCCGCAGCAGTTCGACGGCCTCCGCGCCGCGCTCCAGCAGCAGCAGGGCGTGCGCGTGGACGAGCTGGGCGCGCAGCGTCGCGGGGTGCGATCCGCCGAAGCGCAGCCGGCGGCCGGCCAGCACGTGCTCGCTGTGCTCGGCGGCCTGCCCGGCGAAGGCCCGCCGGTCGTCGGCTGCGGCGGCCTCCTCCGCGCGGGCGACCAGGGTCTGCGCCAGGACGAGCTGAGCGATCCAGGTGAACGGCCGGCCGGAGCCGTGCGTCCGGGTGCGCAGCGCGGCCTCCCGCTCCAGCATCTCCAGCGCCCGTTCCAGGTCACCGGGGCGGCCGCGCTCGCGGATCGCCATGGCGAGGTTCGCGTGCACGGTCGAGATCCGCGGGTCGTCCGGCGGGAACAGCCTGGTGCGCAGCGCGTGCTCGCGCTCGTACAGCCCCACGGCGAGGTCGGCGTCCCCCGGGCGGCCGCGGCGGCGCACGTACTGCGCGTGCAGCGCGCGGATCGCCAGGTAGGCCGGGTCGCGGGCCGCGACCCGCTCCTCCGCCGCGCGCCGGGCCAGCGTGGCCCAGACCTCGGCGGAGAGCGCCGCGTCGCGGTCGCGGCTGAGCCACTTCTCCAGCTCGCACTCCACCCGCAGTACCGTGGCGGGGCGCACGCCGGAGCGCCGGCGGGCCTCGGCGAGCAGCTCGCGCAGCGGCATCGGGTCACCGGTGTCGTCGACATGGGTGACCAGCGTCGCGAGCTCGCTGATCAGTTCCGTCTCGGGCCCGGCGGGCATCGCTCAGGCCCCCTCGGCGAGGAGGCGCAGGGCGTTCCGCGGCGCCCACGCCGGCAGCAGCCCGTCGAGCTCGGCGTCCGACATGCGCCCGAACGCGGACTGGAGCTCGCGCAGGCGCGGCCGCATCCCCTCCAGCAGCCCGGTGATCGCGGCGGGCGCGTACAGGATCTCGGCCAGCGCCTCGTAGCCGGCCTCGACGACCGCCTCCGGTGACGCGCCCAGCGGCCCGCGGGTCTCGGTGACGACCTTCGCCAGCAGGTCCGCGGCGCGCGGCTCGGTCAGCTCGCACGGCACGATGGCGCACAGGTCCTGGACCGCCGAGTGCGGCGCCGCGAAGCCCGCCGCGCCGGCCAGGCCGGGCTCGGCGGCGGCCCACTGGGACAGCACGTGCAGCAGGCTCAGCGCGGCGCCGCGGACCGAGCCGCCGGGCAGCCGGGACAGCCCGTTCAGCCAGCCCTGCCGGTAGGACCGGTACGACCAGATCTTCGCCTCGGCGACCAGGGTCGCCATGGCCTCGCTCCGGTCCAGCGTCGCGCGGAACTCCGACGCGCCGAGCGCCTCCTTGAAACCCGAGTTCTTGACCGTGTGGTAGAAGGTCGAGGACGAGGAGATCCCGAGCTGCCGGTTGAGCGCCGCTCGCGTGGGCCTCCGGGAGTACGACGGGGCGCCGGCGTCGAGGAGCTCGCGGAGCGCCCGGTAGATGCGCTCCCGGCCGTCGGTCTTCTCCTGCGACTCCCACCAGCGCGCGGTGGTCGTCCTGCTCAGGCGGGAGATGGAGTAGGTCATCGCTCCCCTTGTGATGACTGATTCTTGCCCACTGTCGGTGTTATGCCCCACTAGTACCGTGCAGGTCGCCCGCCGTGATCCGGTGTGGCCGCAATCGTCCACGAAATGGCAGGCATTTGCGCACTGGGCTGTTTCTGTCGGCTCGATGGTCTGGGATCCGGCGTTCCTGATCGTGATTCTGAGAGGACCATCGGAGTTCGCCGGGAGGACGGCATGGATAGGTGGATCAGCGTCGCGAGCGGGCCGGGCGGGAATGGCGACGGCAGCGGGGACGAGGACGACGAGCCGTAGACCGGCGACCCGCAAGCCGATGCCCCGTGGACCGAGGAGCCGTGGAGCGGTGCGCCGTGGAGCGGTGCACCGTGGATCGCGGCGTCCTTCCCGGTGCGGGCGCGGCGCCCCGGGCGGGGGTCATGACGGCCCGCCCGCGATGGCCGCGTGGAACGGACGGAGCAGGCCGTTCGCGGCGGCGAGGCCGTCGGGCTCGGACAGCTCCACGTTCAAGGCGGGCACCTGTTCCAGCGGCACCGGATCGCACCGGTCGCCGAACAGCATCAGCGCCCGCTCCGGGAAGTTGGTCCGCGACATCCAAAGCAGCCCCTCGGCGCTCCCCTCGGCGCACCACAACCGGCCCGCCCAGACCCGGGTGTGCGCGTACGACTCGTCCACCGTCCAGAGCAGCCGCTCGTCCTGGTAGACGGCCCGGACGTCGGTGGCGCTGCACAGGCGCAGCAACCGCAGCTCCCGGGTGGTCCGGACGGCGCTCAGCCGGCGCCCCGCCACCTCCTCGTATCCGATCAGGTGCGCCTCGGCGGTGGGGTCGCGGTCCCGCATCAGCGACTCGGTCAGCGCCGTCTCCGGAAGGTCGGCGGCGTAGTAGAACGAGTACGGCCACAGCGACGTCCCGTCGAACCGCGCCCCGGCGGAGACCGGGTCGGCGCGCGGCGGGACGAAGGCGCGGGCGTCGCGCCGGACGCGGTGCACCCGCCAGAGGAGCGTGCCCCGCGGCAGCAACTCGCAGCGGGCATCGCCCTCGCGGTAGTGGTCGGGGAAGACCCTGACGGGCATCAGACCTCCACCAGGACGGCCCGGGCCAGCTCGACCAGCCGGTCGTCGGTGACGGCGCCGAGCAGCTCGGCCGGGACGCCGCCCGCGGCGGGGCGGACGCTCAGCCACCAGGACGCGGCGGTCCACGGCGAGCGGGCCGCGCCGAGCATCCGGTTCACGGTCCGCACGACGGGCCGGAGCGCGCCGTCGGGACCGAACTGGAACTCCGGCGCGCGCGGCACCCCGTCCGGGAAGCCGAGCACGATCAGGTCCGGGTCGGCGATGAAGCCGGCCCGCGCGGGCGCGGCCCGCAGCCGCGCCGCGCCCAGTTCGATGATCTCCTCGGTGCTCGGCCCGCGCTCGTCGACGGTGGCGAGCAGGCGCCGCGCCGCGGCGCGGACCCGCGGCCAGTCGACCTCCTCCGCGACGCCGGCGGACCGGGTGCCGCTCGCGCTGACGAACAGCCCGGTGACCGCGTCCGCCGGCGGCAGGGACTCCAGCAGGAGCCGCCGCAGCCGCCGCCAGGCCGCCTCCGGCCGCTCCCCGCCGGACAGGTCCGCCAGGAGTTCCGCCAGCTTCCCGGAGACCGGGCCGAGCGGGTCGCGCAACCTGCCGAGCTGGGTGTGCAGCGAGACGATCGCGTCCTCCTCCAATGCCCCCTCCCCCTTCGCGCGTCAGGGACCGCGGTGTCCGCGCAGGGTCACCCGTACGGACACCTGTCCATTCATTCGTTCGACGGTCCCGGCCGCGCGACTTCCGGCCGACACCTTTGCCTCATATCAAGTCATATCTGACCGGTGTCCATTTTCCTGTCTTGAGCAGAAGGTCGGTCAGATTTCCAGAAAGTTCTGTCGTTCCACTGGAAACGGTATCTTGTCGCACCACCGCAGAGAAACAGGGAAAACACTGGAAAACGGGTGATCATGAACCCGCGGAGGCGTCGTACGACGGCTTGGAGATCTGCCGGGTGAAAGCGCCCCACACCGCGAGGTCCGCCAAGGGCGGATCGTCCGCGCGGTCCACCTCGGCGGCCAGCGGACCGGGCATCGTCTCCGGGACGGCACGCTTCGGATCCAGCATCCAGAGCTGGGTCCGGCGCAGTGCCTCGGCCGGACCGCCGCCGTCGGCGAGGTGGCGGCGGAACATGAACGCCAGCAACGACCTCGTGCCGTCGGCGACGGGCCAGCGGGAGCCGACCGCGTGGGAGGCGTCCTCGGACGCCGCGACCGCGGCCGACACCACCGGCTCAAGGGGACGGCCGGTCGCGACGGTCGTCAGGGCCACCCGGTGCACGACGCGCTGCCGCGTGCCGGCGCCGAGCCGTGCCGCCTGCCAGGGAAGGACGTCCAGATCCCCGCAGGGCACTAAAACGACGCGGAGAGCGCGGTCGCCGTCCCGCCCGCCGGGATCGCCGGGCCCGCCGAGATCTGCGAGCCCGTCGAGGACCGGCGTCACGATCGCCGGACCGGCCCAGTCGCACCACCGTTCCAGAGCCGCTCGCCACACCGCGTCCCTGCCGGGCCGCCCGGCACCGGACGATCCGGACGCCGCGGCGACGTACGCGCTCAGCGGCCCGAATCCGGACGCACGGAGCGCGGGCAGGGCGATCGAGCGAGGTTCTGCCTCGGCGGGCACGATGACCGCCCATCCCGGCTCGTCCGCGGCACCGGGAACCAGGTAGACCAGCGCGTCCTGGTCCGAGCGGCGCAGGCCGGCCTGAAGTTCCGGCACGCGGAAGGCTTGAAGAGGTGACCCTTCGACGGCGTGTCCGGCGAGCGCGGCCAGGGATTCCTCGCGCATCCGGCCCGGTACCTCCACACCGACGAGTGCCTGGAGCAGAGGCAGCTCGTCCCGGGGCCGTGCGGCCGTTCCCGTCACGGTGCTCCAGGTAGGTGGCTGCGCCACCGGGGCAGCGGCGTTCCGCCAGGCGCGCGCGAGATCGGGTTCACCGACGGCGGCAAGCCGGTCGGGCAGGTCGGCCAGGTCGCTAGCCGCAGCGGCCGCGTACGGTCGCAGTCCCCTTCCGGTCTCCAGTGTTCGGACGGCCTCGTCCACCCGCGCTTCGGCGAGGCACCAGCGTGCGAGGCGCCATGCGCTTTCGGCAGCGCGTTCGGCGGCGGTGAGCCCGAGAGGGCCGCCTGCCCGCAGGAGGACCTCCTCCACATGAGCGTTCAGCGCCTCCGCCGCGGTGGCGACCGCTCGTGCCGTGTCCCCTGCGATGCGCTGGGACGCGGCGAGACGGTCGAGCACGTCAGTGTGCGAGGCGAGATGCTCCTCGCGCAGGAGAGCATGTCCACGATCGAGGCAGGCGATGCCCTTCGACTGGTCGCCCGTTGAGCCCCCGTGCCGCTCCAGGTGCGCAAGCCGGGCCTGCCCGAGCGCCATCGTCGTCCAAGCCCGCTGCCTACGTGGCAGAAGCGGCTCCTCCAGTGCCTGCTCAAGCCGGACGATCCCCTGTTCGAGCCGTCGCTCATCGTGTTCGGCGAGCCCTTCCACGGCCCAGGCGATCGCTCCTCTGGCGCGGATGACCGCACCGACGGCACCGCCTCCCGAACCTTCGTCAGCCGCCAGAATGCAATGGCCCAGACCGAGCGAGAACGCGACCGGCCGCCGCTCCAGCAGGCCGCGGCCCAGGTAGGCGAATCCGAGACCGGCGAGGAGCCGCCGGCGCCATGGACAGGAGCCGGAATGCCGTTCATACGCGGCGTGCAGCGTCTCAGCCGCCGCGGCGAGCGCTTCGAGATCCCGCGCGGGCCAGGCGACCACGGCGCGCACGAGAGCGGTCACGCCGTCCAGGACCGGATCTCCCTCTCCTTCGGCGTCCGCTACCGGCCGTTCGGCGTTCTCGAAGAACAATCGCAGGGAATCGGCGTCCGGCATCTCTCCGTCAAGCATGTACCGGTCACCGAGTACGGCACCGAGTGCGCGGACGGCCGGCAGGGCGAGCGGGTCCTTCGGAGGGATGTTCTCTACGGCCCGGCTCAAAGCGTCAATCGCACAATCAATGTCATCGAGCGCCCCATCGCCGGTCGCCCGGAGAGCGAGCACTGTCCCATAGAGGAACTGACCCCTGCCGAGAGCGACACGATCGCCGTCATCCTCATCCACCATGTGAGCGGTCTTCGCCAGGACCCGTCCCGCGACCGTCGTCTCATCGTCGGCGCCATCCGGCGCCTCCGTATCGGGTGACGGACCGATGGCGATGTCCGTACCTGGTGGCAGGGCATGGGCGCATGCCTGCATGAGGTCCTCGTGGCAGCGGTCATCGGGCTCCGCCGACGGCGCGCCGTGCCCGCGCAGGCCCTGCCGCAGCCGCTCGTCCGCGAGCAGGATCCGAAGATCCCCGAGCAGGGACGCGCGCGGATCCGTCTCGTCACCGTCGCGGGGCCGCTCCTGCGGTGCGGCGACGCGGGCCTCGTTCTGATCGTCGTGCCGGTCGGTCACCGCGGGGCCTCCGGGAATCGGTCGATGGTCGGGGGGGCGGGCTCACGGCCGAAGCGCGCCGAGCCGGTCGAGCAGTGTCAGCGCCTCGGCCACCTGGACGCTGTCGACGGGGAAGTGGTCGAGCCGCCGCCGGCACGCTTCGCGGGCCGTGCGGGACGCCTGCGGATCACCCGTCACGCTCTGCGCCCTGGCCAGCAGGACCTCCGCCCACCCCGGCTCCAGGGGGACGCCCGAGCGCCGTGCCGTGGCGCGGATGTGGTGGAGCTCTCCGGTGGCGTCCGCCGCCCGTCCCGAGGTGAGCAGGGCGTGCGCGTGCACCAGATGAGCGCGCAGCGTGGCCCCGTCGGCCCGCCCGAACCTGCTGTTCCGCACGTCCACCACCGTCTGGGACAGCCGCAGCGCCCGCTCGGCGTCGGGGGCCGGGAGGCCGGCCCGGGTTCCGGCGGCGTCCTCCTCGACCGCCCGCAGGATCGTCTGTGCCAGGACGAGCTGCCCGACCCAGGTGAAGGGGTGGCCGGTGCCGTAGCGCCCGAGCCTGTGCGCCAGCTCGTCCTCCAGCAGGCGCAGGGCGTCGGGGAGATCGCCCTCCCCGTTCCGGTCGCGCAGCGCGAGGGCCAGGTTCGCGCGGATGGCCCTGGTGCGCTGGTGGTCCTCGCCGAACCGCTCGCACCGCCACTGCCACTCCGTCCGGTAGGCGCGGACGCCGTGGTCGAGGTCGGCGCGGGTGCCGCGCATCCGCCGGTGCCGGATGTACTGGGTGCGGATCGACATCAGGACCGGATGGTCCTCGGCGAGGACCTTCCCGGCGCGGCCGAGCAGGTCCTCCCAGGCCCTGACCGACTCTCTCACCGTGCGGGTGCGGCCCCGCAGCTCCTCCAGGCCGCACTCGACCAGCAGGACGACCGGATTGCCCGGCCCGAGCTCGGCGGCGCCCGCGGCGTGCGCGGCGGCCAGGCGGCACAGCTCGCCCGTCGTCTCCGCGCGGTGCAGCGCGGTCTCGTTGCGCGCCAGCAGCCGGGCCTCGGCGTCGCTGAGCGGACGGTCGGAGAACCTCATGCCCATCTCTCCTCCTCGACGACCTCGTTCAGCGCGGCCAGCCTCGCCTCCAGCTCGGCGCGGACGGCGGCGCGGTCGTCCGGCCGCAACTGCGAGACCAGGTACCCCACCTCGCCGATCGGCTCGTCCAGCCGGCGGACGATCTCCAGGACGTAGCCCGGCCGGTCGAAGCCGAGCACCGCCATCAGCCGGGCGTGCACGAGGTCGAGGACGTCGGCGGCGGACGTCGCCCGCGGCCCCACGGAGGTCGTCAGCACGCGTGCGAGGAACGCGGTGATGTCGGCGGCCGGGGTCCGCCGCCCGCAGATGACGCCCAGGTCCTCCACGGCGGACGCGGCCGGCATGTAGTCGGCGTGCGCGGCGAGCCGGGGGTTCGCGCCGGCCCAGTCGGCGAGGACGCGGACCAGCGTCTCGGCGGCGAACCTGCGGTCGTCGGTGCCGGCGAGGGCGTCCAGCCACCCCTGCCGGTACGGCCAGTGGCTCAGGGTCTTCAGCTCCATCACCACCGTGCGCACCATGTCCGACGCCCCGACGGCCCGCCGCGTCTCGTCCGGCAGGCGGTCGGCGAGGGCGTGCTTGGCGCCGCGCCCGAAAGTGAAGTAGAGGGTCGACGGCGATTTGTGCCCGGCCCTGCGATACAGATCCTCGTAGCTGTAGTCGATCATTGCGTGATCGGCGCCGGGGGGACGCGAGTCCAGCGCTCTCAGCACGATCTCGTAATAGCGCGACCGCGCCTTCTCCGTAGTGATCACCCGGTCCTCCCCGACCGCCGATCTCTTCGCCTCGGCACGCACTTCCCTCACCCAGCGGGCGACGACGGTCGCGTCGAGCTGCCGTCCCAGTGGAAGCATCGCCACCTCCGAGGTCGGTCCGTCCTTCTCGTGAGACGATCCGCGCGCCGGCGGCGTTCACGGAATTGAATGACGCTTTCCGGACACAAAAACGCGGGGCGCAGGAGTTTGCCATAAAGATCGCGAAAAAGATGACAGAATGTCCTCTTTGTGGCGCGGTGTGACTCGGAAAGGGGCGGACATCCACGGGACGTCCGCCCCCTCGACCGGCGTCGCGCATCGGCCGGCTCACGACCTGGCATGGGGTTCCATGACCTCCACCTCCCGGATTCCGAGCGACGCCTCCAGACCAGCCGCCCGCCGCGGCGCATCCCGGGCGTCGGCCGGGCCCGATCCGGGCGCGTCCGGGGCGCGCTCCGGGGGGACGTGGCATCCTTGAGCCGTTCAGCCGCCCCGTCCGTCCGGGAGGCCGGTTCGTGACCGACGGTCAGGCGCCCGCAGAGGCCGCCGCGCGACGGCGGGCCGCCCTGCTCGCCGAACTGCGCCGGCTCTGCCGCGGCTGGGGAGTCCAGGCACCCGACCTGCCCGGCCGGATCGGTCCGCAGCTCGGCCGGTATCTGGACGGTGGCGCGGACCCGCGCCGCGCACTGATCTCGCTGCTCAGCGGCGCGGCCGCGGGTCTGCCCGGCGACCTGCCGGACGCGGCGCGCGCCGCGCTCGGCCTGGAACCGCGGTTCCGCTTCCTCAAGGACCGGCAGTCCTGGCTGGCCGCCCGGCTCGACCGGGACATGCGGACGGCCCGGCGGCGCATCGACGAGGCGCTCGCCCTCATGGCCGAGAGGATCACGGCCGAATCCATCGCGGCCGAGTCCATCGCGGCCCCGTCGATCGCGGTCGGCGGGCACGGGCCAGGCCCCGCGGCGCCCGCCGTACCGGCCGCGGACGCCGATGGCTGGTACACCGAGACGCTGCAGACCCTGGTACGGATGGACCGGGACCCGCCCGCGATCCAGGAGGAGCGCCGGATCGCGGTCACGGCGCCCCTCCTGGAGGTCATCACCGTCCCGGTCAGCCTGCCGCCCGCCCCGGCGGCGCCCTCCGGCCGGCCCCGCGACCTGTTCGCCGAGGTCCTCTACGGCGGCATCGACGCGGGCACCGAACGGCCGAGCCAGAGCCACTTCCGCTTCCTGGTCAGGCCGCCGCGCCCGCTGCGCGCCGGAGAGCGGCACTCCTTCGCGCTCGGCTACTCCCTCCCGCCCGGCCAGCCGCTCGCCCCGCACTACGCGCTGACGCCACTGCGCCGCTACGACGGCTTCCGGCTGCGCGTCCGCTTCGCGGCCGACCGCCCGCCCGAGGGCCTGTGGCTGGTCGCCGGCGTGCCGCCGCGCACCCTCGACGACGCCCCGGACGGGCTCCCGGCCGTCGAGCTGGACGCGGCGCAAGAAGCCGAGGCGTCCTTCACCGACATGTCGATCGGGCTCGCCTACGGGTTCCGATGGCGCGAGGCACGCTGACGCGATCACGCCGGTACGGCTCGCGCCCCCGTCCCGTCCTTGTTCTGCCTTTGTCCCGTTAAGGGGCCGCGTTCTGTCCTAAAAGCCGTCTTCTTTGCATTCGGGCCGCGCTCCAGCCTGGCAGTGTCCACGAACCGCTCCCGACAAGGAGGCCGGCCATGTTGCTCGGACCGCCGGACGAAAGCGAAGAGCCCTTCACCGGAGCCCGCACCGATCCCGCCGCGATCTTCCGTTGCTGACACCGCCACGGCCGACGGCACCGCGCGGCCCGCTGCGCAGGATCGGCGGCGGGCTGCGCGACCGCGCCAACGCCGACGCCCACGTCGTCACGGCGGCCGCGCTGGCCTGCGCGGTGCTGTCGGTCTGCGGCGACCTGCTCTCGCCCGGCCTGCGCTGGGCGGTCGTCATGGCCGGGCTCGGCCTGCTCGTCCACGACATCACCGTTCCGGACCGCGCGGGGGCGGCCCGGAACGTGGTGCTGGGGGACCGCTCCGCGTTCACCGAGGACCCGGTCCCGCTGCGGCACGCGCGCGAGGTGTGGATGTTCGCCCCGGCCGGCAAGAACTTCCTGAGCTCGGTGCACTGCGACCTGCTCCGCCGGGAGGTCCTCGAAGGCCGGAACGGGAAGGTCAGGATCGTCCTGCTGGATCCCGGGCTCGACGACGCGGTGCGGCTGGCGACGCGGCAGCTCACGCTGTCCAGCGACTATCCCGGCCAGCCGTTCCCCGAGGCGCTGGGCGCGGCCGTCCAGCGGCTGCGCGGGCTGGCGGGCGGCGCCCGCGGCGACTTCGCCTACGGCTTCGTCGACTACAACCCGGGTTTCAGCATGCTGGCGGTGGATCCGTACGGTCCCGGCGGCGTCCTGATCGTGGAGATCCACGGCTACCACAACGAGTCGAGCGCGTCGCGGATGCACCTGCGGCTCACCAGGGAGACCTCACCGCGGTGGTACGACTACTGGTGCGCGCAGTTCCAGCACCTCTGGGCGGCGTCGGGCGCCGAGGCGGCATGAGACCGGGCAGCGCGAGGCCGCGGACGGGTCCTCACCGGGCGGCGCCGAGGAACTCCACGATCATCTCGGTGAGGTCGGGCCGGTGGTTGACGAAGTGCGCCTGCCAGCCGTCGTCCGGCCCGATCTCGCGCCGCATGGCCGTCCAGATCGCGTTCAGCCCGAGCCGGGGGTCCAGGCCGCCGCGGCCGGAACCGAGCAGGGGGAAGGCGATCGAGCACAGCGGCGGCGCGAAGCCGCCGCGCTCGCGCCGGGCGAGCCGGAAGGTGTTGCGCACGGCGAGCGAGATGCCCTGCGGCGTGACCTCGTAGCGGCCGCTGCCCGCGACCGGCACCGTGACCGCCGCGTGGTACAGCCGCCGGATCCCCCGGTCGGCCAGCTCGCCCGGCGAGGTCGGCGCGACCGTCCCGGGCGCCATGGCCAGCCCCCGCCGGCCGTGCTCGGCGACCCACGCCGACAGCTCGCGGTGGACGACGTCGTCCAGGATCTCGCCGACCTCGTCGCAGCGGGCGGCGCCCCGCCGCAGCGACGCGGACACCGACGACTTGAACGTCTGCGGGAGCTCGAAGTAGGTGTTCTGCGGGGACACGACGATGTCCACGCCGGCCAGGAGCTCGACGGAGCAGCAGTGCACCGTGACGGGCACTCCGGCGGACCCGGCGAGAACGGTGACGGGCGCGCACGCCTCCCAGCCGGCCTTCGGCCGCGGCGCGGGCGCGAACGCGGTCTCCTGGGCGCCGCCGTCCACGGACGTGCGGGCGGGTGCCACCGCGCTCCACGGTGCCGCGCTCCCCGGTGCCGCGCTCGCCGGTGCCGCGGCCGCGTCGCACAGGCCGAGGATCGCCTCCGCCGTCTCCTGGACGATGATGCGCTCGTAGTGCTTGCGGAACCGGTCGCATGACACCCCGTAGGCGGCGGCTCCCTTGCGCCGCCGATCCTGGGCGGGCCAGTCGCGGGTACCCGGGACCAGCCCGAACGCGTACTCGGCGGCCGTGCCGAGCCGTCCGCCGTCGAGGCGCTCGACCGCCGCCCGCACCAACGCCTCCACGGCCGCCGGCACGCTCGTCCCGGGACGGCAGAGTCCCGCCCGGGCGGCCGCCAGCGCCAGCGCCTTGACCGGCGTCCTTCGCAGGCCGATCAGCCCGCTCTCGCGCAGCCGCCGCAGCTCCGCCACGAGGGCGTCGTACTGGAGATCGTCGATCACGATCCACCTCACCCTGGTCGGGGCCGCGGTCCGGGGCCGGGCGCGGACCCCGGCTCAGGATCCCACGTGCACGTAGGGGGCCCAGGCGCGGAGACCGGCTCCGGCCTCGCGCAGGGCCCGGGCGGCGCCGGTCACCGCGGCGGCGACGCTCGCCCCCGACAGCCCGTCCACGGCGAGCGCCTCGTAGACGAGCTGGGCCATGCGGGCCGAGGTCGCGTCGTCCACCTCCCACAGCGAGCCGATGACGTGGGGGAAGCCCGCGAGCCTGCACGCGGTGACGGCGTGCACCGCCTCGTCGGCCAGCGGCAGCGACGTGCGCGCCGCCTCGCAGGCCGACAGGTACGCGAGCAGGGCGCCGGGCAGGTCGAGCCGCGCGAGGCGCGCCACGGTCAGGGGCCGCTCCTGGTGGTCGTGCAGCAGCAACGCCCCGGACGACGGGACCTCCGGGTCGGCCCGGCCATGGCACGCGAAATGCACGACGGCCTTGCCGGGCAGCTCCGCGAGGACGCGGTCCCGGGTGGCCTTCTCGTTGAACAGGTCGCACAGGCCGGGGAACCGGCGCCGCAGCCAGTCGCGCTCCTCCGCGACGGCCCTGAGCGGCCGCTCGCCGGGCGTCGCCGCCATGGCGACCAGCAGGACGCGGTCGCCCCTCGGCATCGGCGGGGCCGGGTCCGGCTCGGCGTGCGACAGGCTCCGGATCGTCGGCGTGTACGAGGAGACGACGCGGTCCCCGACGGACGCGCCGGACCCGTCGTAACGGCCCGCGGCGTGCAGGGGGAGCGCGGCGAGCGGCCCGGTCGGGCACCACCAGAGCCGGGGAGGCGCGCTTCCCGGAGGAGGCGGCGCGGTGTGTCCCAGCCGTTCCAGCACCGGCTCGGCGATGCCGTCCCACAGCATGGCCAGCAAGCGGGCGAGCGCGCCGTCGGAGGCCAGCGCGCCGGAGTCCGGCGCGAACGCCGCCGCCGCACGCCGCACGGCGGCATGGAGTCCGTCGCCGAGCCGGACCACGTCGACGGTCCCGTCGTGCAGCAGGATCGCATCGCTGCGGTGCCGGCTCGGATTGACCACGGCGACGGTCCGGCCGCCGAGCCCCGCCATCAACTCGGCGAAGGCGGGCGGTCGCAGGAAGTCCGCGAAGCCCGGCACGGCACGGATCTCCTCAAGGCACCGGTCCCACTCGCTCGCCAGCCGATCGCGCCGCTCCGCCTGCCGTACCGCTCCGTCTCCCAGTGGCGCGGCCTCCCGTCCGGGGACGTCGCCGGGCCGGTCCGTCGCGTCCATGCGGTCCCGCACGGCGGTGAACCGGCGCGCCAGGTCCGGGGCGCGTTCCCGCAGCCCGTCGATGTCGCCGCGCAGGTCCAGGGCCTTCGTGAGCAGCAGCCCGCGGCCCTGTTCGAGCAGCTCGACGGCGCTCTTCGGACGCCCCGCGGCCAGCGCGCAGGCGGCCGCGTCGGTGGCCAGGCCCGCCACGCGTCCGAGCTCGTGCTCGCTGTCGGCGCGGGTGAGGCGCCCGGGAGCCAGCCGAGCCAGTTCCGCCACCGCCCGCTCGAACGCGGCGCAGGCCCGCTCGGCGTCCCCGAGATCGGCCGCCGCGTCCCCCAGCGCCCGCAGCGCGGCCAGCCGCGGAGACGGCCGCCGCACGGCGGTCGCCGCGCGGTCGAGGGCGTCGGCGGCGCGGGCGAGGTCGGCGCGGCCACGCGTTCGGGACGCGCGCATCTGCAGCGCCGTCCCCAGCAGGCCGACGCAGTCGACGCGCTCCGGTGCCGCGCCGTCCTGCCGCGCGGCGTGGTCGAGCACGGTGACCGCCTCGTCGAGGTCCTCCGCCGCGCCGGCGCGGCGGAACCGGTCGAGCAGGGCGATGCCGAGGGCCGAGCTCGCGTGGCACAGGTCGCGGACGTCGCGGGACTCGCGCACGGCCTCGCGGAGCAGTGCCACGCCCTCGGTCTCGTGCCCGAGGTCGCCGGACGCCTCGGCGGCGCGCCCGAGCGCCTGGCCGAGGCCGACGGCGTGACCGATCCATTCGGGGCGGTCGCGCGGAACGCCGCGCACCACCGCGCGGGCGAGCTCCAGCGACTCCGCGGCGGCCCGCCGGTCCCCGGTGCGCTCGTAGTGTCGGCTCAGCCCGGCCGACAGCGTGTTGGCGGCGATCCGGTGCTCGTGGGAGCCGGCCGGCAGGTCCCCCAGCGCTTCCCGCGCGAGCGTGATCGACTCGTCGAGCGCGACGGCCGCGCCGGTCTGCCGGTACCGGTCCAGCAGTGCCGCCGCGAGGTTCATTGCGACCGCCGGCCGTATCGCCCCGCCCTGCCCCGCCGGCTCCAGCGCCCGGCGTCCGAGCGCGATCGCCTCGTCCAGGTGCCGGAGCTCCTCGGTCATGAGGTAACGCTTCCAGTGCCCCACCGCCAGGCCGGACAGGACCGCGGGGTACACCGGCTGCTTCGGGTCGATCGCGCCGGCCGCGTCCGCCAGCTCGTCGAGGCCCTCGTCCGACACCTCCGCGCGTCCCGCGCGCAAGGCCGCCTCACTCAGCACCGCGCCGAGCGCCATCCGCACGAGGGGAAGGTTCGGGTCCCGCGGTGGCGAGGCGGCGACCGCCTCCCGCAGCACCGCGGCGGCCTGCTCCAGGCTCGCGGTCCGCGCGCCGCCCGGCGTCTCCATGACCGCGGCGAGGAGCACGCCCAGACGCTGGACGGCCTCGTGGCGGCGGGGGTGACCGGCGGGCATCGACGCCAGGTGCGCGCGGCACCGGGCGATGAGGCCGTCGATCCTCTCGGACCGGTCCGGGGCGGCGGGATCCGCCAGCTCCGGCAGCACCGCCAGGATTTCGAGGAGTTCCGGGTCCACGCGCATCGACGCCAGCTCCGAGGCGTCCGCGGAGACCCGTGCCGCGCTGCGGTCCGCCTCGCTCACCAGCGCGGACGCCTCCGCCACGAGCGCCGGGTCGCGGCTGGCCAGGTAGCGCGCCATCAACGCGGACGCGAGCGCGCGCTGCGCGGCGGGTCGCTCGTCCTCGGTGGACGGCAGGCCGCGCAGTCCTCTCCGAAGCACCTCGACGCACTCGTCGAGCAGTGTTGGATCGCCCGTCCGGCGCTGGAGGCGGCACAGCGCGATGCCGAGCATGACGTCGGCGAGCGGCCGCTTGACCGCGGGCGTCTGGTCACGCATCCGGCGCAGGTGGACGACGCTGTCCTCCAGCAGCCCGGTGTCGTCCTTCTCGGTCGAGCGGTCGTCGGTCTCCATGGCGCGGATCGCCGCGTCCATGAGGCCACCGCCCGGGTCGATCCGGACCGCGTCTGGTGTCTCGTCGCGGACCTTCTCCTGGAACCGCACGCGCGCCGCGCGGATCTCCGCCCGCAGCTCCGGCGGGACCCGGTTCGGGTCGAACGTGTAGAGCGCCGTGAAGATCTGCATGGCGATGGACCGGCAGCCGGGGTCGCCGCCCACGGTGGCGCGGTACCAGCTCAGCCAGGCCGCGGCGTGCAGGCCCTCGATGTCGCCGTTCATCGTGGGATGCAGCGCGAACCGCCTGAGCTCGTCGCCCAGGCCGGCTCCGGCGACCAGGGACCGGTCACCGGTCGCCTCGAAACGCGCCAGCCGATCACGCAGGGCCTGCACGGCGCCGTCGGTGCTCATCTCTCAGATCCCCGCGTGCACATAGGGCGCCCAGTCGCTCTGAGCGGCGCCTTCCGACCGCAGGGCCCGGACGGCTCGATGAAGGGCGCCCGCGATGTCGCACCGGTCGCCCGTGCCCGCCGTCAGCGCCTCGTAGAACGTCTGTGTCACGGTGCGGGAGACCATGTCGTCGACCGTCCAGAGGCTTCCGACCACGTTGGCGAATCCGGCGAGCTGGAAGGCGGAGACGAGCTGCACCGCTTCGCCGGCACGGGCCGCCGGGACGCGCGCCGTCTCGCACGCCGACAGGTACGCCAACGCGGCGCCGCCGAGGTCCAAGGCGGACAGCCGCGCGATCGTGAGAGGGCGTTCGGCGTGGTCGTGCAGCAGGAGCCGCCCTTCGTGGGGCGCCCCTGGGTCGAAGGTCCCGTGGCAGGCGAAATGCGCGACGGGATGCTCGGGAAGCCGAGCCAGCACGGCGTCCCGCACGGCGTGGTCGTCGCGGAGCTCGTGCGCCTTGGGGAAACGGTTCTTGAGCCATGCGCATTCTTCGGCGATCCCTGGGAGCGCATCCGCGTCCGGCGTGTTCCTCATCGCGACCAGCAGCATCCGGTCGAGCATGTCCTTGGTGAGCCGCTCGCGTCCCCGCGCATGCCGCAGCGCCCTCGCGGTCGGGATGTAGGAGGAGACCACCCGGTCCAAGGCGGACTCGCCCGCCCTGTTTCCCGCGGCGTGGACGGGCAGAGTGGCCAGCGGCCCACCCGGGCACCACCAGATCCGGGGCCAGCGCTCGCCCTCCACGGGTGTGCCGGTGTGGCCGAGCTTCTCCAGCACGCGCTCGACGCACTCGTCCCACAGCCACTCCAGCGTGCCGGTGACCGTCTCCTCGGAGGAGGGGAGGGTGTCGACCGCGTCGCGGAACGCCCGTTCACGCGCATCGGCGTCCTGGTCGAAACGGACCTTCAGCCCCACCGTGTCGACCCCGTCCGGCGTGACCACGATCGCGTCGGAACGGAACCTGCTCACGTTGAGGTAGACGATCGCGCCTCCGGCCGCCTCGGCGCGCAGGTCCCGCACGCCGAGCGGCCGCAGGAAGCCGTCCATGCCCGGTACACGGCGGATCTCGTCGAGGAGCGCGTCCCACTCCCCGGCCAGCCGGCGGATGCGCTCCCTCCAGGACGCCGTCGCCTTCTCCGGCTCGGAGAGCTCCAGGCGGTTCCGCAACGCGTCGTACCGGTCCGCCAG
Organism: Actinomadura fibrosa; assembly: GCF_900659615.1. Classification (GTDB taxonomy): domain Bacteria; phylum Actinomycetota; class Actinomycetes; order Streptosporangiales; family Streptosporangiaceae; genus Spirillospora; species Spirillospora fibrosa. The sequence goes on from NZ_CAACUY010000029.1 coordinate 16,607, forward strand.
CGCGGGCGCTGCCGCGCGCAGCGCCGACTGGTCGGAGCGGGTCTCCAGAGTCATGGCGAACTGCACGGCGCGGCCCTCCTCCAGCAGCTCCACCGCGCGTTCCATGTCACCCGCGGACAGGGCGCACGCCGCCGCGTCGGCCGCCAGGTCCGCGGTGTGCAGAAGCTGGCGGTCGCGGTCGGCCGCGGCGAGCCCGCGACCCGCGAGCCGCGGCAGCGTGCCCACTCCCGCGCCGAACGCCTCGGCGGCGGCCGACCACTCGCGCAGTTCGCCGGCCACGGCGCCGAGCTCCATCGCCGTGGCGACGAATCTCGACGTCGGGTGCGGCGCGCGGAACGCCTCGGCGAGCGCCGACCGGGCCTGCTGGAGCGACGCGCGCTCGCTCGGGCCGAGATGGTGATGGCGCAGGTGGAGGACGTGACCGAGCAGGCCGAGGCACTCGGCGCGCCCGTTGCCACCCGCGGGCGTCGCCGCCACCGCGTCGCGCAGGGCGGCGGCCGCCTCGTCCAGATCCGCGAGATCCCTGGTCAGCACGTAGCGCGACAGCAGCGTGACCGCCAGCGGGTTCGCCGTCCCGGCCGCGGGCGAAGGATCGCCGCCGGAGGCGCGGGCCGCGTCCCTGATCATCCCCGCCGCCTCGTCCAGCAGCGCCGGGTCCGCCGCGGCCTCGCCCGACAGGCGCAGGGAATCGGCGAAGCCCAGCAGCGCGTCGCACCGGTGCGGGTGGCCGTCGTGAGCCAGCCGTTCGGCGTCCCGGCCGACGCTGATCGCGCGTTCGAGCAGTTCGGCTCCGCCGTTCGCGGAGTAGGAGAGCTGGAGCCCCTGGGCAAGGACGAGCAGGACCGGCACCTGCTCGGGCGCCCCGTCCTGGACCGCGCGCCTGGCCTGCTCGGCCAGGGCCACCGCCTCACTCAGGGCGGCGGAGTCGCCGGTCGAGCGGAACCGGTCCTGGAGGCCGCTCGCCAGGTTCATCATGATGGACGGCCGGGTGGCGCTGTCGGCGTCGGAGCGGTCGAGGGCCCGGCGCGCCGTCTCGATGGCCGCGTCCAGGTCCGCCGCCTCCCCCGTGTCGTGGTAGCGCCGCCAGCGGGCGACGGCCAGGTTCGACTGCACCAACGGCCCGGCCATCGCCCCCTCCGGAAGGTCCTGCGCGCCGTCGCCGAGGAGGTCCAGCGCCTCCTGGGGGAACTGCTCCCCGTTCGCCTGGGCCTTCATCGCGAGGACGGTCCCGAGCAGGCCCCGGACGGGCAGCTCGAACTCCCCCAGGTGCCCACCGGTCTCGTACGCCTCGCGGAGCCGGGTCTCGGCCTCGTCCAGCAGAGCGGGGACGCGCTCCTGCTCGTACCGGACGGCGAGCAGCCCGCCCAGGTGCAGCAGCGCCTGGGGGCGGCCGGCATCACCGGGCGGAGCCGCGGCGAGGGCCGTTCTCGCCGCGTCGAGAGCCGCGTCGTGCTTGCGCTGCTCGCGTTCGGGCGCGTCCGGGTTGAGACCGCGCATCATGTCGGCGGCGATCGTGATGAGCGGCGTCATCGGCGAGTCGGCGGCGGAGCACTCCTGGGCCTCCCGGGCGACCGCGTTGACTTCGGCGAGCAGCGCGGGGTCCGGCCGCGTCATGAGCTTGAGCTGCAGTCCGCCCGCCAGGCCCATGAGCGCCGACGACCGCAGCTCATGGCCCGCGGGCATGCGCTCGACACCGCCCCGCAGGAGCGCGACCGCCTCGTCCAGCACCTCGTCGCTGTGCACGCGCTCGTACTGCATGAGCAGCCCGTAGCCGAGCAGGACCATGACGGGAGGGCTCATCAGATGGCCGTCCGGCATGTCCGCCCGGACGCCGCGGAAGAGTTCGAGGGCCCTGTCCATGGCCGCGGTGTCGTTCGTCTCGATGGAACGCTGGAACAGCAGTCCGGCCTCCCGCGCCCGTCCGAGGAACGCGGTCGGGTCCGCGGCCGTCCCGCCCTCGACTGCCGTGCGCTCGCGGCTCGCCCGGCGGGCTCGCATCTCGTCCTGGAGCGGCCCGGGAACCAGCTCCGGGTCGACGACGGACACCGTGTGGAAGAGCCGTACGGCCGCCTCCCGCTCGGCCGTGTCCGACGACGTCAGGAAGCGGTACCAGCGGAGCCAGGCCAGTGTCGCGATGACGTCGGTCTCAAGGTCCCGTGCCTGCTGCCGGACGACCGCGTCGATGTCGCGGCCGACATCCGTGCCCGCGATGACCGACACGTCGCCGGTGGCCTGGAACCGGGCCAGCCTGTCGGTCAGGCTCCGGTACGGCTCGTTCATGCGGCCCCTCTCCCAGTGGCCGGCCGCGCTCCTGAGGGCGGTCTGCGGAGCGTGACGCGGTAGGAGGCGAGCGCGACCCTGAGCCACTGCGTTCCCGCGTCGTCGTCGAGGTGGATCTGCCGGGACGGCGTCGGAGCGAGGGCCGACGCGGCGCCCCGGTCCGCGAACAGGATCAGCGTCGGCCTGGACGTGTCGCGCAACGACTGCCAGACGATGCCCTGCGCCCATTCCGCCTGTTCGCGGATCCAGTGCCCCACCGCCCGCGTCTGCGCGTACAGCGCCCCCTCGGCGGTCACGAGCCAGGGCTCCTGCGCGACGGCGGCCAATGCCGGCCCGTCGAGCAGGCTCACCAGGAAGAGCGGCTTCTCGACGGTGACCGCGCTGATCGTCCGGCCCCTCACCTCCCTGGCGCGCAGGTGCCGGTACCCCCGGTCGTCGCGCGGCAGGCCGCGCAGGAACGCCTCGGCGAGCGCGGTCTGCGGGGACAGCCCGGCGTACAGGTACTCGTACTCGTCGGCGGGCGTGGAGTCGAAGCGGCCGCCGCCGAAGTGCTCGTCGGAGCCTCTCGCGTTGAACTGGGCCGGCCCGTAGCGGCGCGAGTGCACGCGCCACAACGTCTCCCCGGCGGGCAGCAGGTAGGAGACCGGTGTGCCGTCGTAGCGCTTCGGCAGCGAGTGAGGCGTCGGATGACCCATCGTCACACCCCCGGATCCACGGCCCGCGCCGCCGAGACCAGCACCGCGTCGTCCAGCCGCCCGAGCGCTTGCGACGGGATCCTGCCCTCCAGCCAGGCGTTCGGGCACAGCCACCAGTCCGCCGCTCCCCACGGGTCGTCGGCGGCCTCCAGGAAGGCGTTGATGTAGCGCACCAGCGGGATGGGGCTACCGTCCGTGGAGAACTGGAACTCCGGCCACTGCCCCCCTCCGTCGGGGCGCCGCAGCAGGATCAGGTCCGGGTCGTCCGGGTCCAGGCCGAGGGCGACGAGGTCGTCCTCGCTCAGCGCCGGGGCCTTGAGCAACCGCCGTTCCGCCCAGAACTCCACCTCCTGGGGCCCGATGACGTCTCCGGCGACCTCCAGGCCGTCCATCTCCTCCAGGAGCCGCCGGGAGACCAGCGCCACATCGTCGACCGCGGTGCCGCGCCGGGCGGCGCGCAGAACCGGCAGGAGGGGATCGTCGTCCGGCAGGACCGCGGACAGCACCTCGACCAGCTCGTTCCGCGCGTCCCAGTCGGCGCCGCCCGGCCGTTCCGCGGCGATCCTCGCGGCCACCCGCCGCAGCAGGCTCCTGGTGTCCGCGCCCACCTGCATCGCGACGCGTCCCCAGGAATCCGCCAGCATGCCGAGCACCAGCCCGAAACCGGTCATGTCCGCCACGTCACCTCTCCCACCTCGACTCCGGACGCGGCAAGCCGCTCCACTACCAGCTCCGGTTCACCGGGACGCGGGATCCCGACGAACCAGACCCGATCCCCCTCCTGGCAGATCTGCATGCGCGGCCCGTCATCCGGGACGCCGCCGTACCGCTCCCGCCCGAGGGCGGTCAGCGGCACCAGGCTCTGGTTCGACGAGCCCCGCCATGGCAGGGACGACGGGCGGCGCGCCACGTACGGCCCGGTCATCACGGCGTCGGCCAGGTCCAGGACCCGCCGCGCCGGCGCGGACCGCCGGAGCCGGTGCAGGGGGTAACCCGAGTACACGAGGACGTCGACGGGCCGGGAGCCGCGCCAGTCGCGCACTCCGGCCAGCAGCTCGGCGACGGCCGCGGCCTGCTGGAAGGGCTCGCCGCCGGACACGGTGACCCCGTCCACCCGCCCGGGCAGCGAGTCGAGCCAGCCGAGCAGCATGTCGACGCCGACGGCGCCGCCGCCGTCGCGCGCCCACGTGTCGGCCGCCACGCACCCGGCGCAGCCGAGCGTGCAGCCCTGCACCCAGATGCCGGCGCGGCGCCCAGGGCCGAGCGCGGTCACCGGGAAGTGGGTGCGGTTCAGCCGCAGCGCGGTCATCGCGGCCGCTCCCGCCGCCGCGCCTTCTGCACCGTCCTGCGCCGCGGCGCCATCGCCCGGACCGGCAGCGGCCGCTCGCCGGGCTCGGTCAGCTCCCGGGTCGCCACGCGGACGCCCTCCCCGGCGAGCCGATCGCGGACCTTCCGGAACTCCTCGCACCACGCCTCCGCGCGCTCGCGGTCCACCCGGCGCTCCTCCTCGCCTCCGGCCCCCTGGGTGCGCCGCACCCCGGCCCTCAGTTCCATGCCGTCGATGACCAGCGCGACGGCGTGGTCCGGCCAGTCACCGCGCGACAGCTCCAGCCGCTCGCCGACGCGCAGCGTCTCCAGGTCCTCGGTGACGTCGAACCCCAGGTCGGACACGGCCTCGACGAGAGCCGCCCGCACCTGGCGCCGCTCGGCCTCGGCCCGCAGTCCGGCGCACCTCGCCGCGGCCCGCGCGCGCAGTGCCGCGTCCAGCTCCCGCTCCCGCCTCACCACCTGCGCGAGCGCCGCCCGCAGCGGTTCCGCCGCCGGCGCGGCGTCCTGCCCGAGCGCCTGGAGCAGCATCGACGCGTCGAGCGCGTCCGCCCTGGACCGCCGCGCGGCCGCATTGGCCTTGGCGACCCGGTGCCGCAGGTCGTCCAGCCGGCTCCGCTCCTCGTGCCGGTCCGGGACGAAGACCCGCGCCGCGGACTCCTGGACGAGGATCCGGTCGGGCTCGCGGGCGTCGAGGGCCAGGCGCCCGACGACGCGGGCGACGTCCGCGGCGATCCCGTCCGCGTGCGCTCGCTCGGCGGCCCGCGCGCGGTCGGCGCGCGACGCGGCGACCGCCTCCGCCGACAGCACCTCCGGAGGCACCGAACCCGGCCTCGCCTCAAGCCACGCCTTCGCCATCCTCGCCTCGACGTCCGCTGCGGCGGCGTGCGCCAGCCACCGCTCGGCCCGCTCCAGCTCCGTTTCCACCGAGGCGCACCAAGCGTCGAGCTCCTCGATCGGGCGCCCGGCCGGTGACAACGGCGGCGGCAGCGCGGGAGCGGCCGCGGTCATGGCCTCCGCGGCCCCGGTGGCGGCGGTGGCGCATTCCGCGGCCAGGACGGTGAGGCGTGCGTTGCGGTCCACGACGCGCAGCGCGGCCCGCTCCCACTCCGACCTCGCCTCCTGCTCGGCCAGCCACTGCGCGTACCGCGCCTCCATGTGCTCGCCGAACGCGGCCATCGCCCCGCCGGCGGCCGTGACGGCGGCGCCCGCGACGGCCGCGCCCGCAGCGGCCGTCAGCGCGGCACCGCCCAGCACGACCACGCCGACCTCGAAGACCCCGAACGAGCTCATGCGTGCCCTCCGAGGATCCGGTTCATGGCGTCCTGCCGCTGCCTGTTCCAACTCGAAAGGCGGATGATCGCCCACACCGCGTGCCCGACCGCGACCGCGAGCGGGACCGACAGCGGGAACACGGCGGTCAGCAGACCGGTCGCGCAGAGTGTCGCGAACACCAGCAGGCAGCCGCCGCAGCCGCCCGCGGAGCGCATCGTCGCTCCGGCGCGCCCGACGAGCACGGAGACGCGCTGCAGGAGCGAGTACTGGGGGTGGTAGAGCGAGCCGATCTGGTGGGCCAGCGTCGCCTCGCAGGCGCACTGGAACGCGAGAACGGCCATCGTGAAGATCATCACCAGGCCGGCGTAGCGGAACGTGAAGAAGTTCGCGCCGAAGAGGAACACGACCCAGATCCCGCCCATGATGCCCGTACCGCCGGCCACCGCGCCGTACGCAGCCGCCCGTCCGGCCAGCCGCTCGGCTTCGAGCTGCTGCCAGCGCGCCGTCCGTTCCGCCTGCCGGGCCCGGCCCTGGTCGATCGCGCTGCGCGTCCGCCGCGCCTCGTCCGCCGCCACGGGCACCGCCTGCCGGACGGCCAGCAGGCGCAGCGGATCGGACCCCGCCGCGACCAGCAGCGTCTCGAACCAGTCGACCCGGACCGGCATCCGCGAACGGCCCGCGATGATCTCCGCCCGCAGTTCCTCTCCGGCCGCTCGCGGATCGAGGCAGGCCAGCAGCAGCCGCGCGGCGACCTCCGGAGCGGCCTCGGGATCCACGTGCTCCAGCGTTCCGGCGAGAGCCGGCCAGGTGCGGACGATGCCGGCGGCGTCCAGGCGCCATCTGCGGGCCGCCTCCCGCCACCGCTCAGCGATCTCCGCGAGGCCGGAGCCGCCGGGGGCGCCGTCGAGTACGTCCAGCACCCGGTGCGGAAGCAGCTCGGACACGACCCGCCCGGCGCGTGCCTCGCCTCCCACGGCACGCCGCGCGAGACCGGGCAGGTCGACCGGTGTGAGCCGCGAACCCGCGTACACGGGCGGCAGCTCCCCGTCGAGCCAGCGCAGCAACATCATCAACTGGACGTCGCCCGGCGCGGGGCCGCCGAAGAGATCGATGACCTCGTCCCTGCCCGCGACGTCGTCGTTCCTCGGATCGTCGAACTGCAGAAGCCAGGCGCGCAGCGTCTCCAGCGCCTGCCCTGGCCGGGCGAAGAAGCGCCGCACCGTCTCTTCCCAGTGCTCCGCCATCGCGGCGGCCAGCTCCGCCCGGTCCTCGTACACCCGCTCCCGGAACAGGAACGGCTTGACCGCGTCCTTGTCCAGCAGGGGCGCCGAGCTCTCACGGACGGCAGGTGAGCCGCCCGTGCTCCACTCGGCGAACTCATCGGCACCCCAGCGGTCTTGAGGATCGCGCACCAGCAGGCCGCGGCACAGCAGCCGGAGCCGCGCGTCCTCCACCCGGGCGGTGTCCACCGGGCGGGACGCCAGGTGGAGCATGACGGCCTCCGGAAGCATGCCCGCGAACGGACGCTCGCCGAGAGCCAGTTCACGCACGATGATGCCGAGCGACCACCAGTCGCGGCTCGGCGACACCATCCCGGCGAACGTCTCCGGCGCCGTGTAGGCCAGGGTGTGCCCCGCCGAGGTGAACATCGCCGACTGGTCCAGGTAACGGCTCGACCCGAAGTCGGCGAGGGCCAGCTCCAGCGGTTCCCGCGAGCGCACCAGGACGTTCTCCGGCTTGAGGTCCTGATGGATCACCTTCGCCGCGTGCAGCGCGGCCAAGCCCTCCGCGATCTGGGCCGCGACCCTGACGACCGCCGGCGTCTCAAGGGCCGTCCCCCGCTCCTCGATGTATTCGCGCAGGGTGCCGCCGGGCAGGTACTCCATGACCTCGAACGCGCGCCCGTCGGCGTTCCCCGTCTCCAGAAGGCGGACCACGCGAGGTGACCGCACGACGGCCAGGCCCCGCCACATCTTCCCGTCGGGGACGACGCCGCGGCGGTAGAGCTTGAGGACGAGTTCGCGCCCGTCGGCGTCCCGCACGTGAAGCATGTCGGCCTCGGCACCCGCCGACGGTAGTTCGCGAAGCCTGGTGAAACGTTCGGCGAGCCGGCCGCTGAGCCGTACCTCGTCGGCACGCTCCGCCGGGCCGAGGTCCTCCCGGCGCGTCGCGGTCGGATCCGCCTCCGCCGGCTTCACGACCGGCTCGTGCCGCGTCTGGTCCGGCCGGATCTCCCCCATCCTTCTGCCCCCTGCTGTATCGCCGGGAAACGTCTTGCCGGCGGCCCCGCCAAGCGATCTCCGCACCGCGATCCGGTCCGTCGGTCATGCCGGATCACCATTACTCGGAATCACGACGATCGTGGACGACGCTAGCGCAGCACTCGCCACAAATCGGTTCACGAGCCGCTAAAGCAGGTCTTTTCCAGCAGATAGACATCATCACTAGAAAGAGACCCCGTGCTTTCCCGGAAGCACTGGTTACAAGGGTCAGAGGTGCCCAGAGGCACCTGGATCGGTGAGGGCGGCCGGTCTCCGACGGCTCTCTTGGTCGTCCGGTCAGGTTTTGACGGTTGTCAGGCGGTCTTCTAGGTCGAATAGGGCTGTCAGGTGGTGCGGGGGTTCGGTGGTCGGGTGTTCGCCTTGGATGCGGGCTGGTTGTGTTCTGATCACCTTGGTGTCGTCGCGGGCCAGGATGGCGCTGACCTCGGGGTGGGCCTTGGCGTTCTGCATGGTGCAGCGGATCGTGACCTGGTGGCCGTCGGCGTACTCGACGAGGAGGATGGCGGGTGATTCGTCGATCTGGAAGCCGTGGTGCTTCAGGAAGCCCCGGACCACGTTGTGCTGGTCGTCCGGCCATACCTCGGCGGCGCGCAGTAGGAGGCGGGGGGCTGTCAGGGGGTCGTACTCCGCGGTGGGAAGGTCCGGGTCGCTGCTGGCCAGGACGAGACGGCCCTTGCCTTCGTTGATCGTGACGAAGCTGACGGCTCGGGCGCCGATCAGGGGGGCGGCCGCGAGGGCCATGGTGAACGCGCCCTCGGTGGGGAGGTTGAAGCGGGAGAAGTCGAGGTGGCCTTTGAGCAGTTCGGGGATTCGGTGGCGGGCGCCGAACTCGCGGATGGTGCGCAGTTCGGCGAGGGACGGGGAGTCCTGGTCGAAGGTGGGGTTGTCCCATGCCCATAGCCAGGTTTGTGTGAGGTTCGAGAAGCTGCCCAGGACGGTGAGGTTCCGTAGGGTGCGGCCGTCCAGGGTGACGGTTGCCCTTTCCAGGTTCCATTCCAGGTAGTCCTGCGTGTAGGCGTCGTTGAAGACGTCCTGCTGGTGGATCGCGGCGGCGGCGATCTCGCTGGCGAAGGCTTGGAACTCGGGGCTGTAGAAGGTCGGGCCTTCGGGGTATTCGCTCCAGTAGCGCGCTTGGCGGGGCCGGTCCGCCCTGGTGTAGATGTCTCGGAGTTTGCGGGCGGCCTTGGCGTCGTCGGCTTCCAGGGCGGCGCGGCGGAGCCAGGTGATGCCTTCGTCCAGGTTCTGTGCCGAGAGGTGGACGTCGGCGACCGCGTAGGCGGCGCGGGGGTGGCCCAGGTCGGCGGCGCGTTGCCATGCCTCCAGGCGTTTGGCGAGGTCGCCTCGGTCCTGCCAGACGAAGCCGAGGTTGTAGGCGGCCGCGGCGTTTCCCAGGTCGGCGGCCCGTTCGTACCACTCGGTGGCGGCGACGAGGTCGCCTTTCCCGTCATCGTCGTAGATTGCGGCGAGGTTGAACGCGGCCTTGTCGCTGGAGGCCAGGTCCCAGGCTCGCATGTAGCACTGCTTCGCCTCGTCCACGGCGCCTCTGCGGCGCAGGAGCACTCCCAGGTTGAGGTTGGCGCTCGCGTGGTCCGCTTCGGCGGCCTGCCGGTACCAGCGTTCGGCTTCGGAGAGGTTGCCGCGCGACTCTTCGGCGTAGCCGACTTCGAAGGCGCTTTCCGGGACGCCGAGTTCGGCCGCGCGGCGGTACCACTTCTCGGCTTCCGCTTCGTCGCCTCGGTCCATGAGGAGGGAGGCCAGGGCGTGGGCTGCGGCTGGGTGGCCTGCTTCAGCGGCTTCGCGAAAGTTCCGTTCCGCCTGTAAGGGGTCGGTTTCGCGCAGTCCTCGTTCGTATAAGGCAGTCGCGTCGGCGTCGCTCATGGGCACTCCTTCTGATCGCTTTCGTACAACGACGCCTCGCGGGGAGGAGCGGTTCCGCTGGGAGCGGCGGCTCTGACGCGGTGGTCGCCTGCCGTGGACGGTCAGTGCGTAGCCGCCCGAGGCGCAGATGCCGAGGACGCTGAGGAGGCGCAGGCGTCCTGAGGGCTGTCACTCGGTGGTCTGGTGCGCTCAATGGGGGTGCGGTGCCGCGTTCACGTGCGGCCTTTACGTTGCCGATGTGATCACGGGGCGGGAGGCGTGGAGGCTGCCGCGGGCCGCGGCGCTCGGCGGGGTCGCGGTGAGTGTCGCGGGGATGATCCTCATCGGGCTGTGCCGGCCGCCCGCGGCGGTTCCGACGATGGACGGCGCCGGGCTGTTCCCGCGCCTCGGGTGGTCGCCGGAGCCTGACCTGTCGGTCACCGTGCTGCTGTGGGCCTCGATGATCGTCGGGACGCTCGGGACGGCCGCCGGGCTGCTCGCGCTTCACCGGGGGTGGCGGCCGCGCAGCGGGCCGGTCTTGGCTGGGGCGGCCGGGGCGGTCGTCCTGCTGGTCGCGGCGCCGCCGATGGGGACGACCGATCCCATGGACTATGCCGCCTACGGGCGCATGGCGGTGCTGGGCCTCAATCCGCATGTCACGACGCCCGGAGACTTCCGGGGAACCGGCGATCCCGTCGGTGTGCTGGCGCCGCGCGAGTGGGAGGACATCCCCTCGGTGTACGGGCCGGTCGCGACGGGCGCGCAGTGGGCGGCTTCCAAGCTGGGCGGGACGTCGGCGGCCCGGACGGTGCTGTGGTTGAAGATCATGAACGGTATCGCGTTCCTCGCGGTGGCGCTGTGCCTCAACCGCCTGGCCGGGGCGCGGCGCGTCCGGGTGCATCTGTTGTGGACGCTCAACCCGCTGCTGCTGTGGGCGTTGATCGGTGGTGCCCATGTGGACGGTCTGGCGGCCGCGCTCGCGGTCGGGGGGCTGGCCGTTCTTGGTCCGGGCACGGCACTGAGGGGACGGGCCGGACTGGTGCGCGCGGCCGCCGCCGGGCTGCTGCTGGGTGCCGCCGCCGGCGTGAAGCTGCCGTATGTGCTGGTGGGCGCCGGGATGGTGTGGACGCTGCGGCGCTCGCCGCGGTGTTTGGCGGTGCTGGGCGCCGGGGCGGTGGCCGCGTTGACGGCGGGGTACGCGGTGGTCGGTCCGTCGGCGATCGAGGTGGTGGTGCGGCGGGGCGGCATGCCGTCCTGGAACACGCCGTGGCAACTGGTGCTTTCGGGGTCGGCGCCGGGCTGGCTGACCTGGGGGGCGCTCGCGCTGGCGGTGGTCGCCGGGGCCGCGCTGCTGCGGCTGCCGACCGGTGCGCCGCCGTGGCCGGGGCCCGCGCTGGCGATCTGCCTGGCGTGGGTGATCACCGCGCCGGTCTACTACCCGTGGTACGAGGCGCTGGTGTTCCCGCTGATCGCGCTCGCGCCGGCGTCCCGGCTGGACGTGCTGCACCTCGGCCGGGCCTTCGTCGCCACCGTCGCCGCTCTGCCGGGCGTGGTGTGCAGGCTGGGCGACTCGTGGCTGCGGGCGGCCGTTCTGGACGGGCCGGTGACGTCCCTGGCGCCGGTCGCGCTCCTGGTGCTGGCGCTGCTGCTCGTCGGGGGTGCTCTGGCGCGGGCGCGCGTCGAGGCGCCGGCAGGTCGTGGGGCCGGACGGTCCGTGGTCACGGGCTGAGGATCAGGCGGATCGGGTTCCCGGTCTTGCTCTCCAGCGCTTGGACGGCCTCGGCGGCCTTGGCCAGCGGGAACGTGCCGCTGACCGAGCGGGTGAGGTCGAGGCGGTGGCCTCGGACGAGGTCGACGAGCTGGACGACGTGCTCGGCGGCGGAGCCGTAGTGGCCGCGGATCTGCTGCTGGAGGTAGCTGAAGCGGGTGCCGTCCGCCAGGGACAGGGGCTTGTCGGTGAGGCCGACCAGGACCAGCCGCCCGCCGGGGCCGAGGCACGCGGCGGCCTGCTCGCGGACGGGTGGGACGCCCGCGAAGTCGAACGCGGCGCGCAGGCCGAGGCCGGACGTGGCGGCGCGGACCTTGGCGGGCAGGTCGGGGTCGGCGGGGTCCAGCGCGAGGTCCGCGCCGAAGGCGAGGGCCCGCTGCCGGGCGGCGTCCAGGGGGTCGAAGGCCAGGATCGGGTAGGCGCCGACGAGGCGGAGCAGCTGCACGCCGTGCGCGCCGAGCCCGCCGACGCCCCAGACGCCGACGGCTTCGGCGGGTCTGACCTCGGCGGTCGCCACGATCGCGGCCCAGGGCGTCGAGACCGCGTCGGGGATGAAGCAGGCCTGGTCGAAGGGCAGATCGTCCGGGATGGGGACGAGTGTGTCGACCGTGGCGAGGGCGTACTCGGCCCAGCCGCCGTCGTAGTCCACGCCGCGGGTGTGGACGACGCCGTCGCGTTCCTCGCCCGCTTGGAGGAGGACGCGGTCGCCGGGGCGCGGGCCGGTCACTCCCTCGCCCAGCCTGTCGACGGTGCCGGCGACCTCGTGGCCGAGTGTCACCGTGTCGCCCTGGAGGTAGAGGGGGCGCAGCATCCCCTCGATGAGGTGCACGTCCGACAGGCAGACGCCCGCGGCCGCGACCTTGACGAGGACCTCTCCGGGGCCGGGTTCGGGGACGTCCACCTCCTCGACGGCGAAGGTCCGCGTCGTCACGTTCAGCCGACCGGCCAGCATGCGGCTCACAGGCTTTCCTTTCCGTCATCATTGACTGACTGCCTGTAGCTACCCCGCTGACCTCATAGTTAGCGTGAGCAGATCACGGAGCCCTGGACGGCGAGGCGGGGCGTCGACCCGAGGCGCCGGTGCGGAGCCGCCGGTAGCCGGGGTGGACACCGGGTGTGAGGCCCTCGTGGTCGGCGATGCGTCGGAGCAGTTCGGCCAGGTGCTGGCGCTCCTCCGGGGTGAGCGACTCGGTGATCTGCTGCTCGTGGGCCATGCCCGCCTTGGCGAGTTCGCCCAGCATCTCCCGGCCCTGCTCGGTGAGGTGCAGGGCGTAGAGCCGCCGGTCCTCGGCGTTGCGGCGGCGCTCGATCAGGCCGCGTCCCTCCAGCTCGTCGGCGAACGGGACGAAGCGGCTGGGCGGCATGCCCAGGTCGCCGGCGAGCTCGCGCTGGCTGCGGCCGGGGGCGTGGGCCAGCATCCGGAGGAGGCCGGCCTGCGGGGGCGTGAGGTCGAGTTCGGCGATGCGCCGGGCGAACCGGTCGGCCGCGTGCGCCCCGAGCTGGGCCAGCAGGAACGCCACCCCGCCGAGGGCGGGGGGCCGTGCGCCGTCGTCGTTCGTACTCATGGCGACATCGTACCCGCTTGACAATCGTTCTACTTTGTAATCATTATCGAACGTGTACGGAGTCGTTCCCTCGAAGGAGACATGATGATCACCGCATCCGAGCCGGGCCGCGCGCAGCGGTCCCGCCGCCCGCAGTCAGGGCCGCCCCTCCTCATGCCGGTGCTGGCCTACGCGGCGCTGACCGTCGCATACGTCGTGCTCAACCGGTCCACGCCGCATCCCGACGCGTCCGGGGCCGAGGTCCTGCGGTACGCCCAGGGGCACGCGACGACGGTCAAGGTCGGCGCGTTCCTGCTGTTCTCGTCTGCCGTGCCGCTGGCGATCACCGCGGCGGTGCTCTACCGCCGGCTGCGCGCCCTGGGCATCACCGCGCCGGGCTCCGCGATCACGCTGGTCGGCGGAATCCTGGCCTCCGCCGCGCTGACGCTGAGCGGGATCTTCTGCTGGACGGGCGGGCGGCTGCCGGACGACGCGCCTCCCGTCCTCGCCCGCGCCCTCGCCGACCTGGCGTTCCTCACCGGCGGTCCCGCGTTCGCGGTCGCCTTCGGCCTGCTCGCCGCCGGGATCTCCGTCACCGGCCTGCTCGCCCGGCTGCTGCCGCGCACGCTGACCTGGACGGGGCTGGTCATCGCGGCCGCCGGCGCGCTCTCGACTCTCACCCTGCTGGGCTCCGGCTTCGGCTACCTGCTGCCGGTCGTCCGCTTCGGCGGGACGATCTGGCTGGTCTTCGCCGCGGCGGCGATGCCCCTCACCCGCACGGCGCGCCGCACCGGTGCCGCCCCGGCCGCCGACGCCGCCACCTCCTGACCCGGACGATCACTCGTGGAAAGGCGATCGACATGCTCAGCACCTACTCCGACCTTCGCGGCAAGGTCGTCGTCGTCACCGGCGGCTCGCGCGGCATCGGCGCCCGGACCGCCCGCGCCTTCGCGGACCAGGGGGCCAAGGTATGCGTGGTCGGGCGGGACGAGGCTGCCCTTACCGCCGTCACCGCCGATATCGCGTCCGCGGGCGGGACCGCCATCGCCGTCACCGCCGACGTCACCGGCGCCGCGGCGCTGGAGGAGGTGCGGCGCCGGACGGAGTCGGAGCTCGGGCCGGCGGACGTCCTCTGCGCGTTCGCCGGAGGCCAGGGCTTCCCCGTCCCGTCGGCGGAGCTGACGGAGGAGCGGTGGCGGCAGGTCATCGACTCCGATCTGACGTCGGCGTTCCTGACCGTCCGGACGTTCCTGCCGGGCATGCTCGACCGGGGCCGCGGCTCGATCATCACGATGTCGTCGGCCGCCGGGCGCCAGCCGAGCCAGGCCAACCTGGCCTACGGTGTCGCGAACGCCGGGCTGGTCATGCTGACCCGGCACCTCGCCACGGAGGCCGGGCCCGGGGGCGTCCGCGTCAACTGCATCGCGCCGTCGTCCGTCCGGACGGAGAAGGTCGAGGCGAACATGCCCGCCGACGTGCAGGAACGCGTCGCGGCCATGCATCCCCTCCGGCGCCTCGGGACGACCGAGGACGTCGCGGAGACCGCCCTCTTCCTGGCCTCAGACGCCGCTTCCTGGCTGACCGGCCTGACCATCGACGTGTCCGGCGGCCGCGTCACCGGCTGAGCCCGGGACCGGCGCCGGCGCGCGGTCGCCGCCCGGCCTGGCCCGGACGGGCTTGGTCACCTGCTTCGCCACGCAGGACGGGATCCCGGCGGTCGCGTCGGCCGCCTGGCGCCGGTAGACGCTGGGCGGCACGCCGACGAGCTCGGTGAAGCGGGTGCTGAAGGTGCCGAGCGACGCGCAGCCGACCTCGAAGCAGACCTCGGTGACGGTGAGGTCGCCGCGCCGCAGCAGCGCCATCGCGCGCTCGATGCGCCGCGTCATCAGGTAGCCGTAGGGCGATTCGCCGTAGGCGAGGCGGAACTGGCGGCTGAGGTGCCCGGCGGACATGTTGACGCCGCGGGCGAGCGCCTCGACGTCCAGCGGCTGCGCGTACTCGCGGTCCATCCTGTCGCGGACGCGGCGCAGGAGGGCGAGGTCGCGCAGGCGCTGCTCGTCGGAGGGCTTGCTGCTCGTCACAGGCGCATCGTACGTCCCGCCCGAGCCGCGCGGCGCCGCCTGAGCCGCGCCAGGCCGCGCCACGCTCCGCCCGTTGGCGTTGGCCGGGCGCCGGACCGGCCGCGGCGAGGACCGTCGCCGCGCCGTCCTCGCCGGCGGCATGGTCATGAGGCGTCCGTCGCCGGAAGGCCGGGGTCGGCTGTCGGTGTCCATGCCTGAACGGTAGGGCCGGAGCCGCGGCGGACGCTTCTCGATTCCTGACCGTTGGGCACCAGGGGTCCGGTGGGGTCACATGAGCCGGGCCAGCCGGTCGGGGTCGGCGAGCACGTCGATGGCCACGATCGTGCCGTCCACGACGGTGAAGGCCATGACGGAGAGCGGCTTCCGGTCGCCGAGCACGACGACGCCGGCGGTCCCGTTGACGATCGCCGGACGCGCGAGCGGGGACAGCCGTCCGAAAGTGACCGCCTGAGAGGCCACGGTGCGCGCACCGTTGAGGACGACCGTCTGGGCCGCGCGGACCGTGCCGCCGTCCGAGCGGAGCACGACCTCCGGGTGGAGGACGGAGACGAGCGCGTCGAAGTCGCCGTCGCGGGCCGCCGCGAAGAATGCCTCGACGGCCGCGCGCTGGCGGCCGAGATCGGGGTCGGGGACGGGCGCCCGCTCCCGCACCCTGCGGCGGGCGCGGCTCGCGAGCTGCCGCGTCGCGGCGGGGGACCGTTCCACCATCGGCGCGATCTCCTCGAACGGCAGCGCGAACATGTCGTGCAGGACGAACGCGAGCCGCTCCGCCGGGGCGAGGGTGTCGAGCACCACCAGCAGCGCCAGCCCGACCGAGTCGGCCAGGACCGCCTCCTGCTCGGGTCCCCCGTCGAGGGTGATGATCGGATCGGGCACCCGGACGTCGAGGGGGTCCTCGCGGCGCCGCTCGCGGGAGCGCAGCGTGTTCAGGCACACCCGGGCGACCACCGTGGTCAGCCACCCGGCGAGGTTCTCCACGTCCGCGGTGCCGGCGGCGTTCACGCGCAGCCAGGCGTCCTGGACGGCGTCGTCCGCCTCGCTCACCGAGCCCAGCATCCGGTACGCCACCGACCGCAGGCGGGGCCGGTGCTCCTCGAACAGCAGCGCCAGCGATTCTTCGTCGGCCACCTGTCACATTCCTTCCGCGCGCGGGTTCAAGGGGGTGAAACCGCGAAAGCTGGAGGAACCATGACATCACCCATCCTGATCACCGGCGGCACCGGGACCCTCGGGCGCCTCGTCGTCCCGCTCCTGCGCGATACCGGACGCGACCTGCGCGTCCTCAGCCGGCACGCCCGCGAGCCCGAGCCGGGCGTCGAGTACGTCACCGGCGACCTGATGAAGGACGAGGGCGTCGACGACGCCGTGAAGGGCGCTGAAATCGTTGTGCACCTCGCCGGCGGCCCCAAGGGCGACGACGAGGCGACCCGGAACCTGGTGCGCGCCGCGAAGCGGGCCGGGGTGCGGCACCTGGTGTACATCTCGGTCATCGGCGCGGACCGGGTCCCCCTCGGCTACTTCCGGCGCAAGTTCGACGCCGAGCGGATCATCGCCGAGTCGGGCGTCCCCTGGACGACGGTGCGCGCCGCCCAGTTCCACGAGTTCGCGTTCAACACGGTCAAGGCGATGGCGAAGTCGCCGATCGTTCCGGCTCCGGGCGGGCTCCGGTTCCAGCCCGTGGACTCGCGCGAGGTCGCGGCCCGGATCGCGGAGCTGACGCTCGGCGAGCCCGCCGGACGCGTGCCCGACCTCGCCGGGCCGGAGGTGCACAAGCTCAGCGACCTCAGCCGCGACTACCTGCGGGCCCTCGGCAAGCGCCGTCCGATGCTGCCCGTCCGCATCCCCGGCCGCGCCGGACGCGTGTACCGGGCGGGCGAGAACCTGACCCTCGAAGGCGCCGACAAGGGCCGGCGCACTTGGGCGGACTTCCTTGCCGAACGAGTCCAGGGGTGACCGCCGATCTTCGGTTGTGCGCAACTCAATGGGCGCCAACGTAGACTAGCCCCATGACGGGGACGCCCGGCGACGAGTACATGAGACTGGACGTGCAGGTCTGCTTCGCCCTGCACGCCACCTCCCGCGCTTTCGACGCCTTCTACCGGACGCGGCTCCGCAAGCTCGGCCTCACCTATCCGCAGTACCTCGCGATGCTGGCCCTGTGGGAGGCGGACGGTCTCACCGTGAAGCGGCTCGGCGAACGGCTGCGCCTCGACTCGGGGACCCTGTCGCCGCTGCTGAAGCGCATGGAGGGCGCCGGGCTCGTGGAGCGGCGGCGGAGCCGGGACGACGAGCGGTCCGTCTCCGTCCATCTCACCCGGCGGGGCACCGAGCTCAAGGACCGCGCCGTCGACATCCCTCGGCACGTGCTGGAGGCGACCGGCCTCGACCTGGTCGACCTGGTGCAGCTCCGGCGCACGCTCGACCGGGTGACGGCGCAGCTCGACGCGGCCGTGGAGGCGTCCGCCGCCGGGACGCAGCCGTCCTTCTAGGAGTCGGCGCGGTCGCCCTGGGAGCGCTGGCGGGACGACGGGCGGCGGAGCACCCGCGGGCGGACCTTGCCCAGCCCCTGCAAGGGACGCGGACGCAGCGACGAGACGTCGTAGGACGCCCCGTCGGGAAGCGCGGACGCCAGGGCGGCGTCGATGAGGACCGTCCCGGGATAGGCCGTGGCGGTCAGGCGCGCGGCCAGGTTGACGGGGGTGCCGAAGACGTCGCCGAGCCGCAGGATGACCTCCCCGTACGCCATCCCCACGCGGACCTTGGGGAAGTCGGGGTCCTCGTTGAAGCGCTCGGCGATCTTGAGCCCGATCTCCGCGGCGGCGCCGGGATCGGAGGCGACGAAGAGGATCTCGTCGCCGAGCGTCTTGACGACGCGGCCGCCGCGCTCGGCGACGATCTCGCCGGCCACGGTCTCGAAGCGCATCACGAAGGCGGCGAGGGCGTCGCCGTCGAGCTGCCGGCTCAGCCGCGTGAAGGAGACGACGTCGGCGAACCCGACGGCGAGGTTCGCGACGCCCGCGGCCGGATCGGCGCTCGCGGCGGCCGTGGTCGCGGCGGCGCGCATCCCGGCGGCGGCGAGCTGGCGGCGCCAGCCGTGCAGGAGCAGGCGCTCGAACGCGGGGCGCAGCTCCTCGGTGGCCGCGAGCGCGGCCGTGACGATCTCCGAGGTGACGGGCTCGTCCGGCGGGTACTCGTCGCCGAGCCGCTTCAGCCACACGTCGCCGAGCCAGCTCGCGAGCCGTCCCATCGTCTGGCCCACGGCCCGGACGAGCTGGAGGACGAGGTCCTCGTCGACCAGGTCGTTGCCGAGCAGCTCCCGGATCTCCCGGAGGGCGTCCACGTCGCCGTCGGTGAACGCGACCTCGTCGTCCGTGGGCGTCGGGAAGCCCAGGGCCTGCCAGATGCGGAGCGCGTAGTCCTCCGAGACGCCGGCGAGGGTCTCGACTTCCTTGCGCGTGTAGCGCATGGGGCCGCCGAGCAGGGTCCCCTCAATATCCTGGGGCACGCGGGGGTCCGCCATCGGGGCCGCCTTTATGTGTCATCAGTCAATGTAACAATAGTGCCGAAGTAAGATCACGGCGGTCAAGGTGGACGAGTCCGGCGGGCGGGGCATGGTCGAGTACCGAATCGACGAACTGGCGCAGGCGTCCGGGAGCACGGTGCGCAACATCCGCGCCTACCAGGACCGGGGGCTCCTGCCGCCGCCGCGCCTGGAGGGCCGGGTCGGGCTCTACGACGACTCGCACCTGGCGCGGCTGCGGATGATCGGCAAGCTGCTCGGCCGCGGCTACACCTTCGCGATCATCAAGGACCTGCTGTCGGCCTGGGAGACGGGCAAGGACGTCGGCGAGGTCCTCGGCCTGGAGAAGGTCCTGACGGACCCGTGGTCGGACGAGATCCCCGGCACCGCGACCTACGACGAGCTCGTCCAGATCTTCGGGGCCGGGCTCGACGAGGACGAGGTCGCCCGCGTCCGGCAGCGGACCATCGAGCTCGGCCTGATCGAGCCCGACGGCGACGTGTTCCGCGTCCCGAGCCCGCGCCTGCTGCACGTGGGCGCCGAGCTGGTCGCCGCCGGGATCCCCCTCGACGCGGTCCTCGACATCGCCGAGCAGATCCGCGACGACTGCGACGTGATCGCCGGGCGGTTCGTGAACCTCGTCGAGGAGTACGTCTTCCATCGCGCGACCGACCCGGCGGCTCTGACCGGCGAGGACGTCGCCGAGACCGCCGCCATGGTCCGCCGCATGCGCCCGCTCGTGAAGATGGTCGTCGACCCGTTCATCGCGCGGGCGATGGAGACCCGCGTCCAGGCGGCCCTGGGCGAGCAGCTCGAAACGATCCGCGACCATCTGGCGGGAACCCCGGCCGACGGCTGACCCCAGGCCGCCCGGGGCGGAGGTCAGAGGATCGTGGCACCCCACGTGACGGTGACCTGGTGAGTGGCGCCTTCGGAGTCCGTGAAGGTGAGGGTTCCCTGGCCGGGCAGGCCGATCAGGGCCGTCCGGAGCGTGATGGTCAGGTCGAGCGAGCCGTCCTCGGGCATGCCGCCCTGCATCTGCGACAGGATCAGCTGGCTCGTCGACGTCATCGCCGTCCAGGTGACGGGACCGCTCCGCGCGGCGAGGCGGATCTGCGCGGTCTTCTTGCCGTAGAGCTCGACCTTGGCGGGCGCGATGACGAGATCACCGGGCGGCGTCGGCGCGGTGGACGGGGTCGGCGCCGTCGTGGTCGTCGGCGTCGGGCTCTTCGGAGCCTCGGTCTCGGTCTGCGGGCTGGCGGGCGGGGCGGCGCCCGGCCGCCCCTGCGCCGCGCCGCCCGGCCCGGTGGGCGCGCCGGGGCTGTGCCCCGAGCCCTGCGACGGCTTCTGATGGGTGATGGACGGCTGCGGGTGCGCCGGGAAGGGCAGCCACGACGGCGCGCTGCCGATCCCGGGCCCCATGATCAGCGCGGCGACGACCGCGGCGACCAGCGCGCCGGCCATCCCGCCGCCGGTGAACAGCCATCGGCGCGTGAAGGGCGAGGGGACGTCGGGCTGGTTCGGCAGGCCCTCCGGCGTCAGCGTGCCGCCGCGCGCGGCGATGTCGGCGCGGTGTCCGGCCAGCTCGGGGTCGGTGGCGGTGTGCATGACGCGGTGCCGCAGGGCTGCGGGCAGCACTGGCGCGGGTGCCCGTTCGAGCAGCGCGACGGCGCGCACCTGGCAGCGGGCCCGGCAGGCCGCGCATCCGCCGACATGCTCGCCAAGCTCCCGGTCGCCGGACGGGTCGGGAACGACCTCGCCGCGCCGGTGGAAGGTCTCCCACAGCGGACCGGAGAGCGGCCCGCGCCGCGAAGAACCGCGATTCACGGCCGACGTCCGCCGCATGGCGGTGACGGCGTCCCGCGCCTGCCCCAATTCATAGACCTGGCCGGACGCCTGAGGCTGATCGGGGGTCTTTCGGGTTTCGTCGGAGACTCGGGTGAGGTCGGAGGTTCCGCTGTGGTCGGAGTTCCTCTCCCGTCCGGGGGGCTGGCTTCGGGACGCGAGGACGGCGATGCCCGAGGCCCCGGTCTTCTCGGCGCGAGAGGACTCTGCGCGGCGGGGCTCAACGGCTTGATCCGCGGCGCACGCGAGGTTCGCTTGGAGGCACTCGGCCTTGAGAGCTGCCTCCATCTCGTCCCGTGCCCGCCGGACGCGGATGGCCACCCGGCGAGCCGACAGGCCGAGCGCGGCACCGAGACGGGCCGGACGGAGCCCGTGCCGGAACGCGAGGAGGACGGCCTCCTGGTCGGCGGGGTCGAGGCGAGCCAGGGAGGCGCGGAGCAGATCATGCAGCTCGGCCGAAGGCGGCCACTCGGACTCGGCGCTCTCGGGGGCGGGGGCGGTGGTGTCGGCGGCGGGGGTGTCGGCGCGGTCCATGAAGGGCGCGTCCGAGAAGTCGTCCGTCCGGTCCCAGTAGAGCTCCGGCTCGCGGCCCCGGCGGATGCAGCGGCGCCGGGCGGCGCCGTACAGCCAGGAGCTGAGGTGGAGGTGGTCGCGCATGCGCGGGGCCCGGCGGCAGGCGTCGATGAAGGTGTCGTGGACGATGTCGCCGGCGAGTTTCTCGTCCGCCGTCATTGACAATGCGTAGTCGTAAAGGCGCTCCGCGTACTCATCGTAGAGCGCGGCCAAGGCCGTTTCGTCGCCGTCGTTCAGCCCTTTGACCAACGCTCGGTCGGCCGTGGTCTGAGCGGGGGACAACCTCGGCATACACGCTCCCGGCAGCGGCGTGGGCGTCCGCCCCGAACGGGGCTGTCCGGACAATCAGCCCACCTTGCATACACCCCGTAACACCGTTCGCACCAGTTGATCCTTGAAATAACCCGCATCGGTGACAGCGGGGTCGTTCGTCGCATCTCTCCGTGACGACGGGGCCCGTGACTTCGAGTCAGATTTGAGTCACCTTCACGTTCCAGTCTGTTATCTTGGTACCATGGTAACAGTCGATCGCGTCCAGACCGGACTGCGCGTGGAGCGGAACGTCCTCAAGGTGCTCAAGGGGCTCGCGGAGTACCTCGACATGTCCCTCGGCGACCTCGTGGAGGGCATCGCGCTGCACGCCTTCGAGGGCGTCACCCCCTTCTCCCCCGAGACCCTCGGGAAGATCCAGCAGCTCAAGGCGGTCTACGGGCTGACGCTCACCGCCGCCGACGCGCACGGGCTGACCGAGCGATGAGCGCCCGGCGCAGGCTCACCGGGCGGCTCCGCGTCGCGCTGCCGCCCGAGGAGGCGTTCGGGCTGTTCACGCCGCGCGGCGAGGAGCGGTGGGTGCCCGGCTGGCGGCCCCGGTTCCCGGCGGGCGACGACGGCGGCCCGGGGACGGTCTTCGAGACCGTCCACGACGGCGAGACGACCACGTGGGTCGTGCTCGTCCACGAACCGGGCCGCCGCCTCTCGTACGCCCGCGTGACGCCCGGCCACCGCGCGGGGACGGTGACCGTCGTCCTCACCGGTGACGGCGACGGCGGCAGCGACGTCGAGGTGAGCTACGACCTCACCGCGCTCACCGCGGACGCGGAGCGGGCGCTCGACGGCTTCGCCGCCGGCTATCCGGCCTTCCTCCGCTCGTGGGAGGGGGCGATTCAGTCGACGCGCTCGACGTCCAGCCCGCCGTCGGCGTAGCGGCGGCGCAGGACCTTCTTGTCGAACTTGCCCACGCTCGTCTTCGGGACCTCGGCGATGAACGACCAGCGCTCGGGCAGCTGCCACTTCGGGATGCGGCCGCTCAGGAACTCCCGCAGCTCCGCCGCCGTGACCGCGGCCCCGTCGCGGACGACCACGGAGGCCAGCGGGCGTTCCTGCCAGCGGTCGTCCGGGACCCCGACCACGGCGGCCTCGATGACGTCCGGGTGCGCCATGAGGTGGTTCTCCAGCTCGACGGACGAGATCCATTCGCCGCCGGACTTGATGACGTCCTTGGCGCGGTCGGTCAGGACGAGGTAGCCGTCGGACGAGAGGGTGCCGACGTCGCCGGTCCGCAGCCACCCGTCGTGGAACTTCCCGGGGTCCTCGTCGAGGTGGTAGGCGCCGGTGATCCACGGCCCGCGGATCTCGACCTCGCCGACCGCCTCGCCGTCGTTCGGGAGCACCACGTCCCCGTCCCCGACGATGCGGATCTCCAGCCCGGCGAGGATGCGCCCCTGGGTCACCCGGGCCTGCCACGCGTCCTCGCCGGTCGCCCCGGCGGGCGGGTGCGCGACGGTCGCGACGGGGGACGTCTCGGTCATCCCCCACGCCTGGACGATCCGCACGCCGATCTCGTCGAACCCCCGCATCAGCGCCTCGGGGACCGCGGACCCGCCGCACGGCACCAGCCGCAGCGAGCCGAGGTCGGAGCCGTGCTCGCGCGCGTGCCGCAGGACGTCCGACCAGATCGTCGGGACGGCCCCCGCGACCGTCGGGCGCTCGGCCTCGATGAGCCGGACGAGCGGCTCGGCCTGGAGGAAGCGGTCGGGCATCACGAGGGCGGCGCCGGCCATCACCGCGGCGTACGGCAGCCCCCAGGCGTTGGCGTGGAACATCGGGACCACCGGCAGGACGGTGTCGGTGGCGCTCAACCCCATCGCGTTGCCCGTGCAGGTCGCCATCGAGTGCAGGTACGCGGAACGGTGCGAGTAGACGACGCCCTTGGGGTTGCCGGTGGTGCCGCTCGTGTAGCACATCGCGGCGGCGGAGCGCTCGTCGATCTCAGGCCAGTCGAAGTCGGCCGGGGCCGCGGCGAGCAGGTCCTCGTAGGAGTGAAGGTCCTTGCCCGCGTCCGCGAGCGGCGCCGTGTCCCCCGCGCCGACGACGATGACGTGCTGGACGGTCTTGAGCTGGGGGAGCACGGGGGCGAGCAGCGGGATCAGCGACCCGTCGACGAGGACCACCCTGTCCTCGGCATGGTTGGCGATGTACACGAGCTGGTCGGGGAAGAGCCGCAGGTTGAGGGTGTGGAGGACGGCGCCCATGGACGGGACGGCCAGGTAGGCCTCCAGGTGCTCGGCGTTGTTCCACATGAACGTGGCGACGCGCTGGTCGCCGTCCACGCCGAGCCCGCGCAGCGCGCCCGCGAGCCGGGCGGCGCGCTCGCCGACCTCCGCGTAGGTGCGGCGGCGGGTCCCGTCACCGGTCCAGGTGGCGACCTCCGTGGCGCCGAAGACCGACGTGCCGTAGCGCATGATCGAGGTGATGGTCAGCGGGAAATCCTGCATGGTGCTCCACACGGCGCGCCTCCTGCTCGCAGCGGATTCCAGAACCGGATTCTTGCCGCTCAGCACCCGGATTGTCAGCCCTTGACGCGGTCACGGTTCGCGCTGATCCGTCCGGTGGACGTTCCCCGCCGCCAGGAGGCGGTTACGAGTGTGGGGGTGGAGGGCCGGGGAAGTCGTCGCCCAGCGCGCCGTCGTCGCGGAGCCTTGCCACGGCGCGGGAGACGGTGCTCTTGACCGTCCCGACGCTGACGCCGAGGACGTGGGCGACCTCCGTCTCCGACATGTCCTCGTAGTAGCGGAGCATCAGGGTGACGCGCTGCCGCTCGGGGAGCCGGCGGAGCGCCCGGCCGAGCGCGTCGCGGAGCTCGCTGCGCCGGGTGTGGTCGTCGACGGGCCGGTCGGGCAGCTCGTCCGTCGGGTAGATCTCCAGCTTGCGACGCCGCCACCAGGAGATCTGCGTGTTCGCCATGGCCCGCCGGACGTAGCCGTCCAGGGCCGCGCGGTCGTGGATGCGGTCCCAGGCGAGGTAGGTCTTGGCGAGCGCGGCCTGGACGAGGTCCTCCGCCTCGGTGCGGTCGGGGGTGAGCCGCATCGCGGCGCGGAGCAGGGCGGGCCCGCGTTCCGCGACGTACGCGCGGAACTCCTCGTGCCTCGTCCCGTTCACCTCACCCCCCGTGTCAGGGGCCGTGGAGCCGCCGCCGGACCGATCCGGGATCTTGACTGAGCGGGCTCCCGGTACCGTTGACGATCGCAGCTAGTTCGTCATTACGGGTCTACTCTGCGCGTATTTTCGGGTCAACCAGTGCACAATCTTCATCCCGAGGATGTCGAACCTCCTCCGCCGAACGACTTATCGCGACAAATCCGTCGACACTGGCGTCACCGCGCGTGAACCTTGACTCGCCGTCCTAACAGCCGTGACCGCGAGTGAAGATCAACGCCGGAGTGCCGCCATGTCGCTGTCCCGCCGCCGCGAAGCGAGGCGCCGCCGGCATCGCGCGGCGGTGCTCGGAGCCTCCGCACCGGGGCGCGGCGGCCTGCCGGAGCGGGCCGCGCCGCCGCTGGACGTCGTCACCGGGACGATCCTGGACGCCAGCCCGCACCTGCTCGTCGTCCGCGCGGACGCCCCGTACGGCGGCGCCGTGAGCCATCCGGACGCCCCGGACGCGCAAAGGATCACAGGCGCGACCGGCGCGGCGGACCCGGACACCTCGGACACGCCGGGTGACACGGGCACGCGGAGTGACACGGGCGCACCGGACGGGACGTGCCCGGTGGGTGGCACCGGCGGCACGAGCCGGGCAGGCGCGGGGGGCGGCGCGGGCCGAACGAGTGACACGGGCGGCCCGGAAGCGGCGGCTCCAGGCTTCGCGGCGGGTGCCGGGTTCCCGGTGGGTGCGGAGATCCGGCTCCCCATGTCGGACGGGACGTCCGTCTGGCACGGCGGGCGCGGGGGCCTCGCCGCGCTCCGCCCGGGCCGCGAGGTGATCGTTCGGCCGAAGGGGGACGGGCTCGGCGCCGACCGGGTCTGGGTCGACATCGGCCGGGTCACCGGGACGATCCTGGCGTGCGGGAGGGACACCGTGGAGGTGGACATGGGGCCGCACAGAGGGCGGACCCATGTGGTGATCCCTCCGCACGCCCTGGAACGGGTGCTGGTCAGGCACCCGCGGCTGGAGCCCGGCTACCTGATCGACGTCATCTGCGTGCGGGCGGGCGGCGTCCTCCAGGCGGTGCGTCCGGGAACGTCGCAGCCGGGTTACCGGGCGGACGACCTCGCCGCGCCGGAGGCGTCCGCGCCCGTCCCGGAGGTGCTGCACGGGACGGCGACCTGGTTCGGGTTCATCGGCGCGGCGGCGCAGGCCGGGCAGGCCGCCCGGGCCGGGGTGTACGAGGGCACCTGGCCGTACCTGCGCGACGGCGGGCTCGCGACCGGTGCCGGGGAGCAGGTGCGGCCGTCCGTGCGGAGTGCGGCCGGACGGCACGGGGCGGCGTATCCGGCCGTCGACCCTGAGGGCGACGGCGGCGGGTGCGCCGACGCGCCGTCCGGGTGCGCGGCGATGCCGTTCCTGTCGCTGGGCAGCGACGTGGCCGTCCACAACGAGTGCAGCGGACGCACCGCGACGGTCCCGGTGATCGAGTGCGGCTGCGTCGCGGCCCGATACTGCGACCGCTGCGTGGAGTGCGGCACGTCCCCGCGCGGTCGGATCGTCGAACTGACGCCGGCCGCCTTCGTGTCGCTCGGGGGCGACCTGGACGCGGGCTGCTTCAACGCGCTCGTGCGGCCCGGAACGCCCGGAGCACCCGGGACGTCCGGGGCGTCCGCCGCGCCGCTTCCGGCCGAGGAGGGGAGGGCCGGACGATGGTGACGGCGTTCCAGAACACGCAGGTTCTGCTGCTGGCCGCGGTGCTGCTCGCCGCGTGCCTGGCGAAGCTGACGGTTCGCGAACGCGCGGCGGACGCCCCGGACCGCGTGCACGGCGTCCCGGTGCCGGCGGGCCTCGGCCGGCTGACGGCGCTGCGCCGCGTCCGGGGGATGAACGCGGGGCTCGGCGTCGGCGAGGGGGTCCTCGGGCTGGCGCTGCTGGTGACGTCGCACATGTCGGTGCGGCTCGCGACCACGGTCGCGTTCGCCGCCGCGACCTGGGTGGTCGGGGAGCTGCGGGTGCGCCGCCCGGACGCTGGGTGCGGCTGCTTCGGCGGGCTGAGCCACCGGCGGGTCGACCGGCGCAGCGTGCTGCGGGCGGTGCTGTTCACCGGCGCCGCCGCCGCCTCGATCGGCGCGCCGCTCGCGGGGCTCCAGGCGCTGCGCGACGTGCAGGCGCGGATGGGCCTCGTGCTCCTGGTCGAGCTGGCGCTGTTCGCGGCGCTCTCCCCCGAGCTGTCGGAGCTGCTGGAACGGTACCGGCGGCGGAACGGCCGGGGCCGCGGGCGGACGGTGATGCCGTGCGAGCGTCGGCGCAGCCCGCTGGCGGAGACGTACGCGTCCCTCTACGACAGCGCGGCGTGGGCGGCGCACGAGAACGTCGTGTCCAGTGCCGTTCCGCTGGACGTGTGGCGGGAGGGCTGCTGGCGCTTCATTGCCTTCGGCGCCCGCGTGGACGAGCGGGACATGGAGGTCGTGTTCGCCGTCTCGACCGCCGAGCGCGACCGGACCGTCCTCGCCGCGTTCGTCCAGCCCGAGCGCGCGGACGCGCCGGAGGAGGAGCGCGCCGCGCGGTCGGCGGAGCGGCTGTCTGCACTCCTCTAACCCGGTCTTGGACGCGTCCAATAGAGGCATAGAGATCCTTCGGGTCCGGCGGGCGGCGGGTGTGGACGGACGGCCGCCGGGGGAGGACCGTCCTCGGGGGGACCATGGCATCGGGGGAGGCCGGCACCGCCGGCGGATACCTGCGCTTTCCGTCGATCCGCGGCGACGACGTCGTCTTCGTCTGCGAAGACGACCTGTGGACGGTGCCGGCGGAGGGTGGGCGCGCCTACCGGCTGACCGCGGGCGTGGCCGCCGCCGCCTACCCCCGCCTCTCGCCGGACGGGACGCTGCTGGCGTTCGCCGGGCGCGAGGAGGGCCCGACCGAGGTCTACGTGATGCCCGCTCAGGGCGGTACCGCGCGGCGGCTGACCTTCCACGGGACGTCGTGCACGATCACCGGCTGGGATCCGTCCGGCGGGATCGTCTACGCCAGCGACGTCCGGCGGCCGTTCGCCGGGGACAACCGGCTGCTGCGGATCGAGCCGAGCGGCGCGGGCATCCCGGCCCGGCTGCCGTACGGCCCGGCGAACAGCGTCTCCCACGGTCCGGGCGGCGGCGTCGTGATCGGCCGCAACACCGCCGACCCCGCCCGCTGGAAGCGGTACCGCGGCGGCACCGCCGGGGACCTGTGGATCGACCCCGGCGGCACCGGCGCGTTCCGCCGGCTGATCGCGCTGGACGGGAACCTCGCCGCGCCGTGCTGGGTCGGCGGCCGCGTGTACTTCCTGTCCGACCACGAGGGCATCGGGAACGTCTACTCCTGCCTGCCGGACGGCGGAGACCTGCGCCGCCACACCGACCACCGCGACTACTACGCGCGCAACCTCGCCGACGACGGGCACCGGCTCGTCTACCACGCCGCCGCCGACCTCTACGTCCTGGACCCGGCCGGGCCGGGGCCGCGTCGGCTCGACGTGCAAATCGGCAGCTCCCGCACCCAGCGGAACCGGCGGTTCGTCTCCGCCGCCGACTACCTCGACTCGGCGACGGTGAACGCGGCGGGCGACGGGCTCGCGATCACCACCCGCGGCAAGGCGTACTCGTTCCCGGCCTGGGAGGGGCCCGTCCGCCAGCACGGGCGCGAGGACGGCGTCCGCTACCGGCTGCTGACCTGGTTCAACGACGACCGGCGGCTGATCGCGGCGGCGTCCGGGGAGGACGGCAGGGAACGCCTCGTCGTGCTGACCGCCGACGGCCGCCGCGACGTCGCGCACGCCGAGACGTCCGGCGACGTCGGGCGGGTGCTGGAGCTCGCGCCCTCCCCCGCCGCCGACCGGTTCGCCTTCACCAACCACCGCAACGAGCTGTACCTGCTCGACGTCGGCGGCGGGACGCTCGACCCGGTCCCGCTGGACGTCAGCCCGTACGGGGCGATCACCGGGCCGGTGTGGTCACCCGGCGGCGAGTGGATCGCCTACGCCTGCCCGGACACCGCCCGCACCACGGCGATCAAGGTGTGCCACGCCGACACGGGCCTCGCCGTGCCGGTCACCGCGCCCGTCCTGCACGACCGCGCCCCGGCCTGGGACCCGGACGGCCGCCTGCTCTACTTCATCGGACGACGGGAGTTCGACCCGGTGGGCGACTCGCTCCAGTTCGACCGCGGTTTCCCGCTCGGGTCCCGGCCGTACGCGGTCACGCTGCGCCGCGACGTGCCGTCGCCGTTCGTCCCGGCGGCACGACCGCTCGGCGGCGACGCCCCCGCCCGGCCGAGTTCCGAAACCAAGAACACGGAAGCACCGATTCCGAGCGCAGGCGCACCGCCGGGTCCACGCACTACGCCCGCGGGCATCGGAGGGCCGCCCACCTCTGACGGGTCCGCCTCCCCCGGACGGGACGCGCCCATCGGACCAGGCGCACGCCTCGCCCCAGAAACACACAACAAGCCCCGCACGGACGCCGAACCCGGCACACCCGTCCAACCCAGCACGGACGCCGAACCGGGCGTGGCCGTCGAACCCGGCGCGGACGTCGAACCCGGCGCGGACGTCGAACCCGGCGTGCGCGTCGAGCCGGGTGCGGAGGCGAACCTCAGAATCGACTTCGAGGGCATCGAGCGGCGGGTCGTCGCGTTCCCCGTCGGCGAGGCCCGCTACGGGCGGATCGCGGGTTTCCGGGACATGGTCCTGTACTCGATCTTCCCGGTGCGCGGCGCGCGCGGCGACGATCAGCCGCTCGGCCGTGTCGAGGCGTTCGACTTCGGCACTCAGCAGGCGAGGACGTGGCTGCGCGAGGTCGGCGACTTCTGGCCGGCGCGGGACGGCGTCAGCGTCCTCTACCGCTCGCGCTCCCGGCTGCGGCTCGTCACGGCCGGACGCGAGCAGCCGAAGGACGACGCGCCCGGCCGGCAGAGCGGCTGGATCGACCTCGGCCGCGTCCGGGTGTCGGTGTGCCCGGCCGTCGAGTGGCGCCAGATGCTCCGCGAGACGTGGGTGCTCCAGCGCGAGCACTTCTGGGACGAGGACATGGCCGGCGTCGACTGGAACGCCGTCTACCAGCGCTACCTCCCGCTCGTCGACCGCGTCACGACCCGCGGCGAGTTCTCCGACCTGCTCTGGGAGATGCAGGGCGAGCTCGGCACGAGCCACGCGTTCGAGAGCGGCGGCGAGTACCGCCGCCGCCCGGTGTACGACCAGGGGTTCCTCGGCGTGGACTGGGCGGTCCGCGACGGCGCCTTCGTCATCGACCACATCATCGACGGGGACCCGTGGGACACCGCCACCACGTCCTCCCTCAACCGGCCCGGCGTAGACGTGCGGCCGGGCGACGCGGTGATCGCCATCAACGGTGAGCCGGTCGCGCCGGGCGGGGTCGTCCCGGGCGCGCGGCTCGTGAACCTCGCCGACGCCGAGGTGCTGCTGACGATCCGGCGCGGCGACGCCGAGCCGTTCACCGTCACCGTCCGGACGCTGGCGGACGAGCGGCCGGGCCGCTACCGAGACTGGGTCACGGCGAACCGCGCCCTCGTCCACGAGCGGACGGGCGGGCGGGTCGGCTACATCCACGTCCCCGACATGGGACCGGACGGGTTCGCCGAGTTCCATCGCGGCTTCCTCGTCGAGCACGACCGCGAGGCGCTGATCGTGGACGTCCGCTTCAACGGCGGCGGCAACGTGTCGGGGCTGCTGCTGCAGAAGCTGTCCCGGCGGCGGCTCGGCTACAACTACCCGCGCTGGGGCGTGCCGACGCCGTACCCGCGCGAGTCGCCGCGCGGCCCGATGGTCGCCCTCACCAACGAGTGGACCGGATCGGACGGCGACATCTTCAGCCACGCGTTCAAGCTGCTGAAACTGGGCCCGCTCATCGGCCGGCGGACGTGGGGCGGCGTCGTCGGGATCCGGCCGCGGCACCGCCTCGCCGACGGGACGGTCACGACGCAGCCGGAGTTCTCGTTCGCGTTCGACGACGTGGGCTGGCGCGTCGAGAACTACGGCACGGACCCCGACATCGAGGTCGACATCACGCCGCAGGACCACGCGAACGGCACGGACACCCAACTGCTAAGGGCCGTGGACGAGGCCCTCGACCAGCTGGGACGCTTCCTACCGCACACACCCGACCCGTTCTCCCGCCTAGAGGTCCGCGCCCTACGCCCACCCCCAACCCGCGACCGATAAGCCACCCGCGACCGGCAGAACACGCGCCACCAGCAGAGCACGCGCGACCGGTAGGCACGTGCGAGCGGCAGGGCACGCGACCGGCAGGCACACGCGACCGGCAGGGCACGCGCGACCGGTAGGGGGCGGGAGCGGTAAGGGCACCCAACCGCTGAGTACACGCCGACGTGAGGGCACGCGCGCGGTGAAGGCGCGCGGCCGTTGATCAGCCGCGAGTCTGTTGATCGGCCGCGGGCGTGAGGGCGCTCGCGTGAGTGTGAGGCCAGGGGCGCGGTGAGGGCCGCATCCGGTTGTGCGGATGCGGCCCCTGACTGCTCGGTGTCCCGGCCTCGGCCGGGGATGCTCAGAACTCGTCGTCGATCTGGTCGTCCTCGAAATCGTTCCGGTCGGAGCCGTGCCGTCCGCCCCGCCCGGATCCGCGGCTTCCCATGTCCGACATCGACTCGTCGCCCCGGTCCGGCATGAGGTCGTCGTCGGCCCCGTACCCGCTGTCGGCGTCGGACCGGCCGCGGGCATGGCGCCCCACCGAGCCCTCGTCCTCCAGGGATCCCATGTCGGCCGCCGTCTCCTCGGACGAGTAGGCGTCGTCCGGGTCCTGGCCGCGGAATCGATCCTGCGCGTTGCTCATGTTCCCCCCGACTTGACTCCGCGCCCGCTCTGGGCGCGATGCACCGGGGGTTATACCCATCTCACTCCATGTAACATCCACCGGTTCAGTGCCCTCCTCTGCGACTCTCTAAGGCTTTCTAGCGGGAAACGTAGAAGTGCCTAGAGAAAGGCAGAAAAAAGGCAAGGAGAATCTACGACTCTCTACGGTCAGCGCTAGAGAGCCGGATATTCACCTGAGGAAGGTGTTCGATGCGGCTTCCTACGGCTCTCTAGCGAGGACGCTAGAGGAGCGTAGAGAGATGTAGCGGGTCGTGCGGGGTCAGGTGGGCTGGGAGCGGAGGAACTTGCCGAAGTGCGGGACGGTGAACGCGACCATGCCGCGTTCGGCGCTGTAGATGAGGCCCTTCTTGATGAGGCCGTCGCGGGCGGGCGAGAGGCTGGACGGCTTGCGACCGAGCTGGTCGGCGACCGCGGCGGTGGAGACGGGGTCGTCGCCGAGCCCGGCCATCGCCCGCATGTAGTCGCGCTCGGCGGGGGTCGCGCGCTCGTAGCGGCTGCCGAAGAAGCCGACCGCGAGCTCGCTCTCGGCCTCCGGCGCGGCGACCTTGATGTCGTCGGCGGTGATGGGGGTGTCGGGCGCGACGTCCCAGACGACCTTGGCGTACGCCTGGACGAAGTAGGGGTAGCCGTCGGCGGCCCCGTAGAGCGCGTCGAGGGCGTCCTCGGTGAAGGTGACCTCCTCGCGCTCGGCGGGCGCCAGCAGCGCGACGTCGGCCGACTCGCGGTCGAGCCGGTCGATGCGCGCGTAGCGGAACAGCCGCTCGGAGTAGGACTTGCTGGCCGACAGGACGGCCGGGAGGTGCGGCAGGCCGGCGCCCACGACGATCAGCGGGCCGCCGCTCTGCGACAGCTCGTGGCACGCGGCGCACAGCGCGGACACGTCGTCGGCGGGGATGTCCTGCATCTCGTCGACGAACAGGGCGATGCCGGCGCCGACGTCGGTCGCGACGGACGCGGCGTCGACGAACAGCTCGGTGAGGTCGATCTCCAGGTCGCCGGAGTCGGCGCGGCCGCGCGAGGCGGGCACGTCGATGCCGGGCTGCCAGCGGTGCGCCCGCGCCTTGCCCCGGCCGGACGGCTCCTCGCCGGCCTGGGCGAACGCCTTGAGCACGCCGAGGAACGCCTCGATGCGGTCGGGGGCGCGGTGCCGGGGCGCCAGCTCGCGGACGGCCATGTGCAGGGCCGAGGCAACGGGCCGGCGGATCGACTGCTCCGGACGGGCCTCGATCTTGCCGGTGCCCCACAGCCGCTGGATGGCCATCGAGCGGAACGCGTTGAGCAGGACGGTCTTGCCCACCCCGCGCAGCCCGGTGATGATCATGCTGCGTTCGGGACGGCCGCGGGCCACCCGTTCGAGGACCACCTCGAACTGCTGGAGCTCACGGTCGCGGCCGGCCAGCTCCGGAGGGCGCTGCCCGGCGCCCGGGGCATAGGGATTGCGCACGGGGTCCACAGTCTCGGACTCTATGAGGCGATATAGCTGCGGCCGTAGATTTGGGTAGAAACCGCTGCGGCGTGTCGCGTGCGGCGCACGGCGGCAGGGCGCCGCGGCTTCGAGGCCCCCCGTGGCCATCGTCGCCACCATGTCGCCTCCCCAGGCGAGCGCGTCCGAACAGATAAGTCGAATCTCTGTTCGACTATTCGAACACAGTAGCGCATGCCGTCCCGCCCGTCACCCGAACCCGCCAACCAAAAGGAACCCCGGCCGCGGTCCCCCCACCGCGGCCGGGGAGTCTTCGGAGGGTCAGGCCATGGGCTCGTCGGCGCTGGACAGGTGCGGGACCTTCTCCACCGGGACGGTCCCCATCCGGCCGGCCTGGAAGTCCTCGAACGCCTGGACGATCTCCTCGCGCGTGTTCATCACGAACGGGCCGTACCGGGCGACGGGCTCCCGGATGGGCAGCCCGCCCAGGACGAGGATCTCCCAGCCCTGCGCGCTCGCCTGCGGCTGAGCGTCGGCGGCGCGGACGACGAGGCCGTCACCCGTGCCCTTGTGGTGCGAGCCCGCGAACACCGCGAGCTGCCCCTCGTCCACCGCGACCTCCTCGACGCCGGCGGTGCCGCGTCCGGAGAGGACGTACACCAGGGCGTTGAACTCGCGCGGCCACGGCAGCGTGAGGCGGGCGCCCGGCGCGACGGTCGCGTGCAGGTAGTTGATGGGCGTGTAGGTGACGCCCGGCCCGTCGTACCCGGCGACCGATCCGGCGATGACGCGGACCAGGGACGAGCCGTCGTCGGCGGCCAGCAGCTTCACGTCCCGCGCCTCGATGTCCTGGTAGCGGGGCGCGACCCACTTCTGCGCGCGGGGAAGGTTGACCCAGAGCTGGACGCCGTGGAACAGGCCGCCCTTGGCCACGAGGTCCGGCGGCGGCTGCTCGATGTGCTGGATCCCGGACGCGGCCGTCATCCACTGGGTGGCGCCGTCGGAGATCAGCCCGCCGCCGCCGGTGGTGTCCTGGTGCTGGAACGCGCCGTCGATGATGTAGGTGACGGTCTCGAAGCCGCGGTGCGGATGCCAGGGCGTGCCCTTCGCCTCGCCGGGCGCGTACTCGACGGCGCCCATGTGGTCGAGGAGCAGGAACGGGTCGGCCAGGGACAGGTCGATGCCCGGGAACGGGCGCCGGACCTGGAAGCCCTCGCCCTCCAGGTGGCGCTGGGCGGTCACGACCTTCGCGACGCGGCGCCAGTCGGTGTCCCCCTCCGGCAGCAGCGGGAGGCGGGGCAGGGTCAGCGGGTTGGCCATCACGGCAGGCACGGTCTCTCCCATCTCGCGGCCGTCCCCGACGTCGCCAGGGGCGGTGCACCGGCTCGCACTCCGTGCGGAGGGCGGCTGCCACTTCCAACGTAGTTGATTCTTCAACTATTTCCTCGGGAAGGCGGTGCGGTACCGTCCTCTAGGGAGACGATAGCCTCGATTAGTTGAATCTTCAACCTGTGCCTATACTCGTCCCATGAGCGAACCACGCTGGCTCGATGCCACCCAGCAGCGCGATTGGCGGGCCTACGTCGACGGCAGCGTCCGGCTCACCGAGATCATGGACCGCGACCTCAAGACCAGGCACGGGCTGTCGGTGTCGGAGTACGAGATCCTCGTCCGGCTCTCCGAGGCGCCCGACCGGCGGCTGCGCATGGCCGAGCTGGCGGAGAACGCGAGCCAGTCCCGCAGCCGCCTGTCGCACACGTGCTCGCGCCTGGAGTCCAAGGGCCTGGTCAAGCGGGACAGCTGCCCGAACGACAAGCGCGGCGTCTTCGCCCACCTGACCGACGAGGGCTTCGCCACGCTGGAGCGGGCCGCCCGCGACCACGTCGAGACCGTCCGGACGTTCTTCATCGACGTCATCGAGCCCGAGGACCTGGAGGCCATCGGCCGCGCCTTCAGCGCCGTCATGAAGCGGATCGGCCCCGGCGCCTGAGGCTCCGGCTCCCGGAACGCGGCGGCTGAGGCTCCGGCTGCCGGGACCTGGCGCCTGACGCCGCCGGTCAAGGCGTCCTCAGAGGGTGACGCTCACGCCCGTGAGGAAGCCGACCGAGACGAGCGTCAGGAACACCCAGGCCAGCATCATGCCGATGCCGAACGGCCGCCACCGGCCGCCCACCTTCCAGGTCAGCAGCCCGCCGAGCCCGAACGCGAGGACGAGCAGCGTCACGAACTGGGGCCACAGGCTCGGCCTCCGGCTCATCATCAGCGGCGCCCACATCATCACGACGTCGACGAACACGAAGATGCCGAAGCCCGCCGCGATCGCCCCGATGTCGCGCCGGCCGAGGGCGCGGGCCCGCTCGGCGATCTGCTCGGCGCGGTCCGAGCCCAGCCGCAGCCGCGGGCGCACCTCCGCCCCCGCGGGCTCCACCTCCACGCTGTGCGCCACGGCGAAGATGTCGTCTTCAAGGCTCGGGAGCCTGCTCTCTTGAGGATCCGACATGCCGGCTCCTTGGACCGGGAGAACGCCGGGGATGACATGCCCGGCGGATGGACGAATACTCGGCGCGTCCGTCCCGGTCCCGTCCGACGAGCGCGCCCCTCCCCGCACCGTAGCGAATCCAAGGTCCAACGCGAAGGGCGCCGGACGTGCGATCCTGCAAAGATGCCAGGCAGAGGACCAGTTCGCGCCGCGGTGTCCGCCGCCGCGTTCATCGCCGTGACGTCCGCCGCCACGGGCTGCGGGAACGGATCCGGCGACTCCGGGAAGTCCGGGTCCGCGACCCCGGCCACCCCGCCGACCGCGTCCGGGACGCCCGCGCCGTCACCGGCGTCGCCGACGGCGTCGCCGAGCCCGCAGGGCTTCCGGTCGGAGATCAAGAAGGTGACGGCGGGCGACCTGAGGTACTCGTGGAAGAAGGGCTGCCCCGTCGCGCCGTCCGGGCTGCGGATGATCGAGATGACGTACTGGGGCATGGACCGCAGGCCGCACGCCGGCGGGCGGCTCGTGGTCAACGCCCGGGAGGCCGCCGACCTCGTCAAGGTGTTCCGCAAGCTGTACGACCAGCGGTACCCGATCAGGCGCATGGAACCGGTGGACGCCTACAAGGGCAGCGACTTCCAGTCGATCGAGGCCGACAACACCTCGGCCTTCAACTGCCGCAACGCCACGGGGTCGAGCTCCTGGTCGCAGCACGCCTACGGGCTCGCCGTCGACCTCAACCCCTGCGAGAACCCCTACGTCAGCGCGAGCGGCCGGATCGAGCACCCGGACTGCGTGAAGTACGGCAACCGCAAGAACCGCGATCCGGGCGTGGTCCACGCCGGCGACAAGGTCGTCAAGGCGTTCGCCTCGATCGGCTGGGGCTGGGGCGGTTCCTGGAACGGTACGAAGGACTTCCAGCACTTCTCGGCCAGCGGCCGCTGAGCTCGCCCGGAGCCGGGCCGTCCCGAGCGGTTCCCGTCAGATCATCAGCAGGCCGGCGACGATGACCGCGACGATGGCCACGACGGCGACGATGCCGACGATCAGCCCGATGTTGGGCCCGGACTTCTCGGCGGCCTGGCCCTGCCCCTGGTTGGCGAAGGTCTGGAACTGGTGGGTCGTCCCGGCCGGATCATTCGGTGTCTGCGACATGCCGACGAGGGTAACGGACGTTTCCGGGGCAAATATGGCCATTCGCCCTTCCGGCCGCTCCCGGCCGCGCACGTCACGCACCCGCGACCGCGCGGCACCCCGCGTCCGGGACGCGCACGCTGGCGGAGAGTGTGGGATTCGAACCCACGAGGACTGTCCCCAGCCCTGGGCGCTTTCAAGGCGCCTGCACTAGTCCACTATGCGAACTCTCCAGAAGACCACCGCCAACGATAGCGGTCGCCGGCCGCTGCCATCGACCGCATATCGCAGTTCGGGTAACGGCCTCGGCCCCGCCTGCGAGCGGTCCCGGCACCCGGTTCCGTCGCGCTCGTCAGGGCGTGCCGGACGGGACGGCGTAACCCGGGATGGACGGCCAGCGCACCGTCATGACGACGGACTCCTCCTCCGCCAGCCAGGAGTGGTCGACGCCGCGTCCCCACACCACGTAGTCGCCCTGCTCGGTCAGCAGCACGTCCCGCTCGGGGAACTCCATCCGGAACCGGCCGCTGATCAGGACGAGCAGCGCGGTGCGCTTCTCGCCGCTCGTCCACCGCGCGCGGCGCTCGCCCTTCGGGTGCACGCCCCACTTGATCTCGACCTCGTCGCTGTGCCGCAGGTCGCCGTCCGGCTTGAAGTGCCCGAGCAGCCAGCCCCGGTCGCCCGCGGCGTCCGGAGCCGCCTTCCCCACGTACACGCCCTCGTCGTCCGCCACGGATGGCGACTCTAACGCCCGCGGCTCCCGGTCATGAGGACTGGGGACGCTGGAACGCGAACCCGTCCCCGACCGCGGCGGCCAGGCTGAGGTACGCCTCGCGCGTCGCCGGGGCGAGCTGCTCCAGCTCCACCTCGGCGCCCTCCTCCAGGTGGTCGTCGTAGGGGATCCGGACGACCGCGCGGCAGCGGCTCTCGAAGTGCGCCTGGAGCTTGTCGAGGTCCACCTGGCTGCGGGTGCGGTTGCGGACCATCGACAGCACGACGACGCCGTTGCGGACGAGGTGGCCGTGGTCGTGCGCCTCCAGCCAGTCCAGCGTCGCGCTCGCGGACCGCGCGCCGTCCACCGACGGCGAGCTGACGAGGACGAGCTGGTCGGCCAGCGCCAGCACGCCCGACATCGCCGAGTGCAGCAGGCCCGTGCCGCAGTCGGTGATGCAGATCGAGTAGTACTGCTCCAGGATGACCGCGACGGCGGCGTAGTCCTCGGCGCTGAACGCCTCGCTGACCGCCGGGTCGCGGTCGGACGCGAGGACCTCCAGCCGCGCCGCGTTCTGCGAGGTGAAGGCCCGCACGTCGGCGTACCGGTGGATCGCGTCACGGTTGTTCAGCAGGTCGCGGACCGTCGCGGCCGTCTCCAGCTTGACCTTGTCCGAGAGCGTGCCGCGGTCGGGGTTCGCGTCCACCGCGATGACGCGGTCGCCGCGCAGGGACCCGAGCATGGAGCCGAGGCCGGTCGTGGTGGTGGTCTTGCCGACGCCGCCCTTCAGTGACATGACCGCCACGCGGTGGTGGCCGCCCGCCACGACGGTGCGGGCCCGGGCGACGAGGTCCTTGCGGCGGATCTCCCCCTGCGACTCGCCGGGGTGGATGTTGCCCGCGGTGGCCTTGTAGACGGCGCGCCGCCATCCCGACGAGGGCGCGATGCGGCGCTCGCCCAGCAGGTTCTCGGAGCTGAGGCTCTCCGCGCTCTGCGGATCCTGGGGCGGTTGCTGCGGCTGCTGCGGCTGCGGCTGGTACGGGCCCTGCTGGGGGACGGCGGGCTGCTGGCCGGGAGGCATCTGCTGGTACGGTCCCGGCTGCTGCTGCGGACCGTACGCGTACCCCTGCTGCGGCGCGTAGGGCTGACCAGTACCCGGGTCGTAGCCGTAGGGCTGCGCGGGGGCGTTGGGGTCCTGCGGGTAGGGCTGCCCGGTGCTCGGGTCTACTGGCGGGTAGGGCTGGCCGCCTGCGTTGGGGTCCACGGGGTAGGGCTGGCCCGCGTTCGGGTCAAGCGGCGCATACGGCTGAGCGCCAGCGCTGGGGTCCTGCGGGAAAGGCTGGCTGGTGCCGGGGTCGTAGCCGTAGGGCTGCGCGGGAGCGTTCGGGTTCGGCTGGAAGGGCTGCCCAGTGCTCGGGTCGACCGACGGGTAGGGCTGACCGCCCGCATTGGGGTCCTGCGGATATGGCTGCCCCGTGTTCGGGTCGCTCGCGGGGGCCGGTGCACCGGCTTCCGGGACGACGAACTGGTCGGCGAGGTACGGCGGGAGCTGGTCGAGCGGCGGAGCGGCCTCGCCGTTGGCGCTGGGCTCCGGCGGCTGGGGCGGCTGGGGCGGCTGGGGCGCTATCTCCCACGGCTGCTGCGGGATGTACGGCGACGACTGGGGCTGGTACGGCGGCTGCGGCGGCGCGCCGGAGGCGTCCGGCGAGGACGGCTGGGACGGCTGGGACGGCTGCGCGGGCGGGGCGGGCGGCTGTGCCGGGTCGTAGCCGCCCATGCCCACGTAGGGCGGCGGCAGCATGCCCCCGTCGAACGGCTGCGGCATGGGACCGCCGTCGTAGGGCGGGACGGGCTGGCCGCCCTCGAACGGCGGCGGCGCCGGCGGTTCGCCGTAGGGCGCGAACGACGGCGGCGGAGGCACGGGGCTCTGCTCAGGGGTCTCGCCCTGGGACGGCCCGCCCTGCTCCTGCGGTACGGGCGGCGGCGGGCCGAAGCCCTCCGGGCCGAACCCGCCGGGGCCGAAGCTCTCGGGCGGCGGCCCCTGGAACGGAGGCGGCGCGGCCAGCCACGGGTTGGCGTTCGGGTCGGGCTCCTGCGCGGCGCCCTGGCCGGGCTGAACGGGCTGGTCGGCGGGCTGGTCGGCGGACGCGCCGCCGGGCTGGTCGGGGGCCTGCTCGGTGGACGGCGCCGGCTCGGACGCGGCGGGCGGGACGGTGGACGGCCCCGTCGCCTCGCCGCTCATCGCGTCCAGAGAGGCCAGCCGCTCCTCCAGGGAACGCCCGTCGTGCTCGTTCCTCGCCACCGTTTCTCCCCTCGGGACCTCAAGCGATCATTTGCGGAGCAGATAGGCAATGGCCCCACGGCAGGATACCCGTGCCCTAATACCACGCATCTCCAGCGTAGATGGACCTCGGGCACCATTGCGCGGCCCGGCGTCCCCCAGGAACCGCGCGCTTCCCTCGTGTCACCCGGAGGTCGTCCGGGCGTCGCCCGCCCGACGCGTCCGTGGCCGTTCACGGGCGCCCTTCGGGGACCTCGCCGTCCGAGCCGATAGCGTGATCGGCATGCATGCGATTGTGATTCGCGAGCCGGGCGGTCCCGAGAATCTGGAGTGGACGGAGGTCCCCGATCCGGAGGCCGGGCCGGGCGAGGTGCTGATCGAGGTCGCGGCGAGCGCCGTCAACCGCGCGGACGTCATGCAGCGCATGGGCTTCTATCCGCCGCCGGAGGGCGCTCCCCCGTACCCCGGCCTGGAGGTCTCCGGGCGCATCGCCGGTCTCGGCGAGGGCGTGACGGGCTGGAGCGTCGGTGACGAGGTGTGCGCGCTGCTCGCGGGGGGAGGCTACGCCGAACGGGTGACCGTGCCCGCCGGACAGGTGCTTCCCGTGCCGCGCGGCGTGGACGCGGTCGACGCCGCCGGACTCCCGGAGGTCGCGTGCACGGTCTGGTCGAACGTCTTCATGCTCGGGGGCCTGCGGGCCGGGGAGACCCTGCTGGCGCACGGCGGCGGCAGCGGCATCGGCACGATGGCGATCCAGCTCGCGCGGGCGCGCGGCGCGCGCGTGGTCTGCACGGTGGGCGGCCCGGAGAAGGCGGCCCGCTGCCGGGAGCTGGGCGCGGACCTCGCGCTGAACTACCGCGAGGAGGACTTCGTCGAGCACGGCCCGTACGACGTGATCCTGGACGTGATCGGCGCGAAGTACCTGGCCCGGAACGTGGACGCCCTCGCCACCGGCGGCCGGCTCATGGTGATCGGCCTCCAGGGCGGCGCCAAGGCGGAGCTGGACCTGGGCAAAATGCTGACGAAGCGGGCGCTGGTGCACTGCACCGGACTGCGCGCCCGTCCGTTGAACGAGAAGGCGGAGATCGTGGCCGCGGTTCGCGAGCACGTCTGGCCGCTGCTGGAGTCGGGGGAGGTCGCGCCGGTCGTCGACCGGAGGATCCCCATGGCCGAGGCGGCGCGGGCGCACGAGTTGCTGGAGAACAGCGGTCATGTCGGCAAGATCCTGCTGACCGTGTGAGGATGAGAGGACTATGAACGAGCCTTCGAGGAACCAGTCCGACCAGGAACCGCAGGTTCTCGTGGTCGGCCCCAACGGCATAGCGATCGAGGGCGGCGGGGACACCGACAAGGACGAGAAGTCGGTGACCGAGATGGTCGAGCAGCCCGCGAAGGTGATGCGGATCGGCGGGATGATCCGGCAGCTCCTCGAAGAGGTGAAGTCGGCCCCGCTGGACGAGGCCAGCCGCGCGCGGCTGCGCGAGATCCACAAGTCGTCCATCAAGGAGCTGGAGGACGGCCTCGCCCCCGAGCTGGTCGAGGAGCTGGAGCGGCTGTCGCTGCCCTTCACCGACGAGCACATCCCGAGCGAGTCGGAGCTACGGATCGCCCAGGCCCAGCTGGTCGGCTGGCTGGAGGGCCTCTTCCACGGCATCCAGACCACCCTGTTCGCCCAGCAGATGGCGGCGCGCGCGCAGCTGGAGCAGATGCGCCGGGCCCTGCCCGCGGGGATGGTCCCGCCGGGCATGGAGGAGGACAAGCCCGGACCGCGCCAGTCGTCCGGCCCCTACCTGTGACCGAAGGCCCGCGACGGCGGGCCTGTGACGGCGGCGGCCGCGTCCCCGGGCGACCGGGGCGCGGCCGTTCCCGTAGCGCCTACGGATAAAGGCGTTCGAGGACCTCGGCCACACCGTCGTCGTCATTGCGGGACGTCGTGTGCGTGACCGCGGCCAGGACCAGCGGATGCGCGTTCGCGACACCGTACGACGTGCCGGCCCAGGTGAGCATCGGCAGGTCGTTGGGCATGTCGCCGAACGCGGTCACGTCGGCCGCGGCGATGCCGTGCTCGGCGCACAGCGCGGCCAGCGCGGACGCCTTCGTGACGCCCTGCGCGCTCATCTCCAGGAGCCCCCGCCCGGACGAGTGGGTCACGGTGACGAGGTCGCCGACGGCCTCCATCGCCTTCTC
Organism: Actinomadura fibrosa; assembly: GCF_900659615.1. Lineage (GTDB taxonomy): Bacteria > Actinomycetota > Actinomycetes > Streptosporangiales > Streptosporangiaceae > Spirillospora > Spirillospora fibrosa. The sequence continues at coordinate 58,179 of NZ_CAACUY010000029.1, forward strand.
CGACAGCGGATCGGGATCGGCGCTCGGATGGAAGGCGAGCAGCTTGGTGCCGCCCCGGCTGACGAGCTCCTCACCGTCCACGGGACGGCCGCCGAGCGCCTCGGCGTCCCAGCGCCCGAGGTCGTAGCGGGCCTCGAAGACGAAGCCGTGCGGGTACTCGACGGCGAAGCGCAGCTCCGGCGAGACGGCGCGGAGCCGCCGCACCGCCTCCGCGATCACGTCGGGCGGGATCTCGTGCGTCCGCACGACCGTCTCGGTGTGCAGGTCGTACACCACGGCGCCGTTCGCGCAGATGGCGACGCCGCGGTGGTCGACGGCGGCGGCGATGTCGGTCATCCAGCGCGGCGGCCGCCCGGTGACCATGACGAGCATCGCGCCCGCGCGCTCGACGCGCGCCAGGGCCCCGACGGTCCGGGCGGAGACCGTCCCGTCCGAGCGGACGATCGTGCCGTCGAGATCGGTCGCGATCAGGCGCGGTGGCGTTTCGTCGGTCATGTCACCTTCCAGGGGCAGCTGGCACACACCCTAGGCGACGTCTCACCACGCGCAGGGCCCGCCCTACCGGACGGGCCCCCGGCAGGTCAGCGCTTCACCGGCTCCAGGACCTCCAGGCCAAGGAACTTCTGCAACGCCTCCGGAACCCGGACCGAACCGTTCTCCTGCTGGTGGTTCTCCAGGATCGCGACCATCCAGCGCGTGGTGGCAAGCGTCCCATTCAAAGTCGCGACCGGCTGGTTCTTGCCGTCGGCGTCCCGATGCCGGACGGCCAGCCGCCGCGCCTGGAAGTCACCGCAGTTCGAGGTCGACGTGACCTCGCGATAGGTGTTCTGCGTCGGCACCCACGCCTCGCAGTCGTACTTGCGCGCCGCGCTCGCGCCGAGATCGCCCGCCGCCACGTCGATCACCCGGTACGGGATCTCGACCTTCGCGAGCATCTCCTTCTCCCACTCCAGCAGCCGCAGATGCTCGGCGTGCGCGTCCGCCGGGTCGCAGTAGGAGAACATCTCCACCTTGTCGAACTGGTGCACCCGGATGATGCCGCGGGTGTCCTTGCCGTAGGACCCGGCCTCGCGGCGGAAGCACGACGACCAGGCCGCGTACCGCCGCGGCAGCTCGTCGATGATCTCGTTCATGTGGTACGCGGCGAGCGGCACCTCCGAGGTGCCCACGAGGTACAGGTCCTCCTGCCGGAGCTGGTACACCTCCGCCGCGTGCGCGCCGAGGAACCCCGTCCCCTCCATCGCCTCCGGCTTGACCAGCACCGGCGGGTACATCGGCACGAACCCCGCCGCGACGGCCTGCTCCATGGCGAGGTTCAGCAGCGCGTACTGGAGCCGCGCGCCCACCCCCGTCAGGTAGTAGAACCGCGCGCCCGACACCTTCGCGCCCCGCTCCATGTCGATGGCGCCGAGGCTCTCGCCGAGCTCCAGGTGGTCCTTCGGCTCGAAACCGAACACCGTGGGCTCGCCGACGTGCTCCAGGACGACGAAGTCCTCCTCGCCGCCGGGCGGCGCCCCCTCCTCGATCACGTTCGGGACGCTCCGCAGCAGCGCGTCCAGCTCCTCACCGAGCCGGTCCGCCCCGGCCTCGGCCTCCTTGACCTGCTGCGCCAGCTCCTTCGCGCGGGCCAGCAACGCCTGCCGCTCGTCCCCCTGCGCCCGCGACACCGACTTGCCGAAACTCTTCTGCTCGGAACGCAGCCGCTCGAACGAGCTCAGCGCCGACCGGCGCCTCCCGTCCAGGTCCAGCAGCCGGTCGACGACGCCGTCATCCTCACCACGGGCGCGCTGCGAGGCGCGCAGCCGCTCGGGATCCTCTCGAAGAGCTCGCAGGTCAATCACAGCAAAAGCCTACCGACCCAGACCCCCCGAGCGCGCAGTACTTATTGCAGTGCCCTCGGCGTCGGCCCTGGCGGGCCTTCCTTCAACGGGCACTGCGGCGATCGCTGGCATCGCTCCGGCTCGCCTGGCGGCTCACTGCGCGATCAAGTTCTCGCAAGCTCGAACTTGGCTTCGCACGCGATCGCAACGCTTGGGTCGGCGACAGCTTGGCTTAAGACAGGCGCTCATCGCCCTCGGGCCTCAGGAGCTCTCCACGAAGCGGGCGCCTGGGCCGGGCGTGCGGCAGACGTCTTCCGGGGCGAGGTGGCTGTGCCCCGCAGCGCACTCGAAGACGAGCTTGACCGGCTCGTCGCAGGCGCTCGCGTCGTCGGTGGGCCGGTGCCGGACGATGACCGACGGCCCCTGCGCATCGGCGAGGTAGGTGTCGCCCCATTCCAGGAGCGCCACGAGCGTGGGCCGCAAGGCCCGGCCCTGCTCGGTGAGCTCGTAGGCGAAGCGCTGCCGATCCCCGGGCTCTTGATAGGGCACGCGGCGCATCACTCCCGCGGCCACCAAGGTGTCGAGCCGGGTCGCCAGGAGATTCTTGGCGATCCCGAGGCGTGAGTGGAACTCTCCGAACCGGCGCGCGCCGTCCAGCGCTTCACGAACGATCAGCAGCGACCAGCGCTCGCCCACCACGGAGAGGGCGCGTGCCACCGAGCAGTTCACCGGATCGATCCGCCGCGTCTCCATGGGACGAGTGTACCCACCTGGGTTTACAAGTTGGACTTAGCTCCCGTAGGCTCCCCGCCTGAGTTGAAAAATTAAACTCAACAAGGGAGATCGACCATGCCCATGCTCGACGTCTACATCCCCGACGGCGCGCTCCAGCCGGACGCCGAGGCGGCGCTGCTGAACCGCATCACCGAGATCCTCATCCGCAACGAGGGATTCGACCCCGCCGACCCGGTGACCCGTTCCGTCTCCTGGCTCTGGCTGCACCGGCCGGCCGGCGTCTACGTCGGCGGAGAACCCGCGGACGCACCCCGCTACAAGGTCGTCCCGTCCGTCCCGGAGGGCCAGCTCGACGAGCAGAAGCGCGCGAGCGTCATCGCCGAGGTCACCGAGGCGATCCTCGACGCGGAGAACGGCGCCTGGCCGCGTGACGCCGGACGGATCTGGGTGTTCCCCACCGAGATCCCCGAGGGTCACTGGGGCGGCCGGGGCCGGATCACGCCGCTCGCAACGATCCTCGCCCGCCTCACCGGCGACGACACCGAGCGGGCCCGCACCCTCGCGCGCGAGCGGATCGCCGCCACCCGAGCCGAACACGCCCGCCTGCCCTGATAAGCACTTACCGGCTCCCGCGGGCTAGGTGGAGGGCGGGTCGCGCCTGGGTACGCTGCCCAGAGTGGCCAAGGACTTCGATCTCTTCGAGCGGGAACTGTGGGCCGGGCGCGCGGCCGCGTACGAGCGCGGGTTCGCCCAGCTGACCCGGTACATGGTCGATCCGCTGCTGGACGCCGCGGGCGTCGGCACCGGGACACGGCTCCTGGACGTCGGCACCGGCCCCGGCTTCGTGTCCGCCGAAGCGGTCCGGCGGGGCGCCGACGTCTCGGCGATGGACGCCGACCCGGACATGGCCGCGACGGCGCTGAGGAACGTCCCGGGGCTGGATGTGCACGTCGCCGTGCTCCCTGAGATTCCCTTCCCGGACGGGTCGTTCGACGCCGTCGTGGGCAACTTCGTCATCAACCACGTCGGTGCCCCGCAGGTGGCCCTGGACGAGCTGCGGCGGATCCTCGCGCCCGGCGGTCGGCTCGCGCTCAGTGCCTGGGTCATGCCCGGCACGGGCGCCCTCGGGGTCGTCCGAGAGGCGATCGACAGCGTCGGCGTGCCCTGGCCGGACGACGTTCCGGTGCCACCGTTCATGGAGTACGGCGAGCCCGTAGCGTTCCGCCGCCTGGTCGTCGAGGCCGGTTACGCGGACGTGGCCGTCGAGGAGATCACCTGGGAGCACCTCACCGACCCCGAGGAGTGGTGGGAGACCGGCGCCCTCGCCGGGGTCGGCACGAACGGCGCCATCGTCGCCCGCCAGGACGCCGCGACCGTCGCCCGCGTCAAGGCGGAGTACGACCAGATCGTCACCAAGTACGCCACCCCGGACGGCAAGATCGCCCTCCCCGCCCACGCCCTACTGGTAAGCGGCCTGTCTTAAGCCAAGCCGTCGCCGACCGAAACGTTGCGATCGCGTGCGAAGCCAGGTTCGAGCGTGCGAGAACTTGATCGCGAAGTGAGCCGCCAGGCGAGCCGGAGCGATGCAGCGATCGCCGCAGCGCCCGTTGAAGGAGGCCCGCCAGGGCCGACGCCAAGGGCACTGCAATAAACACAGTGAGCCGCCAGGCGAGCCGGAGCGATGCTAGCGATCGCCGCAGCGCCCGTTGAAGGAGGCCCGCCAGGGCCGACGCCAAGGGCACTGCAATAGATACTGCCGCTAGCGCCTGACGCCGAGGGTCTTGCCAGTACGCACAGCTTCTATCCAGGCGGCGGCTTCGGTGAAGTCTTCGTCGTGGGTGCCGCGGCGGATCTCGGGGCGGACGCGGTCGGCGCGGGCGTAGGAGCCGACGAAGCGGACGTCGGCGCAGACGCGGCGGAGGCCCATCAGGGCTTCGGCGACGCGGGCGTCGGCGACGTGGCCTTCGAAGTCCATCCAGAAGAGGTAGGAGCCGAGGCCGGCGCCGGTGGGGCGGGACTGGATCAGCGTCAGGTTGATGCCGCGGACGGAGAACTCGGTGAGGATCTCCAACAGGGCGCCGACGTGGTCCTCGCCGAGGAAGGCGACGACGGTGGTGCGGTCGGTGCCGGTCGCCGGGGGCGGCGGGCAGGGGCGGCGGAGGATGACGAAGCGGGTGACGGCGTCGGCGACGTCGTGGATGTCCTCGGCGAGGACGGAGAGGCCGTAGCGGGCGGCGGCGAACGAGCCGGCGAGGGCGGCGTCGTAGTGGCCGTCGGCGACGTGCTGGGCGGCCTCGGCGTTGGACGTGGCGGCGCGCCATTCGGCATCGGGGACGTTGTCGGCCAGCCAGCGGCGGCACTGCGGCTGCGCGATCGGGTGCGAGGCCACGGTCTTGACGTCGGACATCGCGGTGCCGGGCCGGACGAGCAGCGCGAACGACACCGGCAGGTGCACCTCGCCGACGATCTGGAGGGGCTCGCCCGTGGCCAGCTCGTCCAGCGTGGTCGGGACGGAGCCCTCGACGGAGTTCTCCAGCGCGACGACGGCGGAGTCGACCTCTTCGCGGCGCAGGGCGTCGAGGACGGCGGGGACGGTCGCGTACGGGACGTGCTCGGCTCCGGCGGCGTCCGGGACGGACAGGAGCGCCGCCTCGGTGAAGGTGCCCCGCGGGCCCAGGTAGGCGAAGCGTCTCGGCCTGTCGTCTGCGGTCACGAGGTCCCCCGAGGCTCGTCCGGCCATGGCGTATGCGATGGAAGTGGTGAGACGCACGAGTTTACTGCCCCTTGCGGGACCGGCGGCGCGGGGGCGGTGCCGGGTCAGGCGCGGGCGGAGGTGCGGTCGCCGTTGCCGAAGTCGGGCAGCGGGTCGTCCATCGACACGACGGGGCCCTTGCCGAGCCGGGCCGCGCGGAGCGCCTGGTTCTCTTCGGGGGAGAGCATCTCGACGGGGTGGCCGCTCTGGACGACCTTGGAGTAGGTGCGGGTCTCGGTGCGGCCGTTGATCGAGCTGAGGACCACGCCGTCGCCGACGGCGTTCAGCAGCGCCAGCGAGAAGGACCGGTGCCCCGACATCTCCTTGAGGGCGTCGTAGTGGACGATCGCGAGGTCGCGCAGGGCGCGTTCGTCGACCGTGCCGCTCGCCACCTGGAGCTGGCGCCTGAGCATCTCCGCACACTCGTCGACGACCTGGTTCACCCGGTTGTGGGCCACCACCGCGATGGACAGTCCGGCCACCCCGGCGACCAGGCCTGCGACGGCCACCGCGACAAGCATCACGGGGCGAGCGTACCGATCCCGGCCTCCGGTTGCGATGATTTGCCGGTACGGGAGTCGAGAAAAAGCCGGTTCACCAGCCAGATCCCCAGTGTGAACACCATCACGACGGCCGCCGCACCGAAGAGGTCCTGGATGACGCGGCCGAGGAAAACCGCTATCAGCGGGTGTTCCGGGCCGATCAGCTTCGTTCCCCACCAGGGCAGTGGGAAAAGGAAGTAGACCCAGACCCCGGCGGCCAGCAGACATCTTCGCGTGTCCCGGCCGTCTCCCACCAAGGCGCCGATCACGGCGATCATCCACACAAGGTGGTGGATCCACCCCACCGGGGACAGCAGGACCGACAGCAGACCGGTGATCGCGACTCCGGCCAGCAGGAGGCTGTAGGCGGCGGGGCCGGACAGCGGGTCCGCGGCCGCGTAGTGGTCGGTGCCGCCGACGGGGCCGGTCGCGGGGAGCCCGTTCCGGTCCGCGAGCCGATCGGCCGCGAGGGTGGCCCGGCGGGCGAGCCTGAAGCCGTAGTAGGCCATGGCGAGGACGAGGAGGAGCCACACGAGGGACCGGGCCGGCCCCTCGGGGAGGATCCGCGCCACGACCCCGTTGATCGCCTGGTTGGTGGTGCCGTTCACCGCGCCGGTCCGGTCGCCGCCCTGGAGCAGCGCGCCGAACCAGTAGTCGACCGAGTCGGACGGCAGCAGCGCGAACGCGCCGAGCGTGGCGGCGGCGGCGGTGAGCAGGGCGTTGGCGGCGGCGTCCCGGCGTCCGGTGATCAGGAAGTAGACGAGGAAGACGCCCGGCACCAGCTTGATCGCCATCGCCAGGCCGACGAGCATCCCGCGCGGCCAGCGGGCCGTGCGGGTGCAGCAGTCGGCGAGGCACAGCGCGAGCAGGAACAGGCCGACCTGCCCGAACCGAACCTGGTCGCGGACGGGGACGAGCCAGGCGGCTCCCGCGACGAGGATCCCGGCGGCGAGCGGCGCCCAGCGGCCGGTGCGCCGGATCAGGTCGCGGAACGCGTAGCAGACGGAGATCACCAGCGCGCCGTACAGGAGCACCGTCCACGTCCACTGGGCGGTGCGCCACGGGATCAGGGTGAACGGGACGGCGAGCACGGCGGCGAACGGCGGGTAGGTGAACGGCAAGAACTGGGGCGGCTGGGTGAGGACGTCGTAGAGGGGGGCGCCGCGGAGCACCGCGCGCCCGCCGTCCCGGTAGACCTCCAGGTCGACCAGCCGCTGGTCGGGCGGGTTGCCGAGCCAGCGGGTCACGATCGGCGTCACGGCCGCCACGGCGACGGCGATCCCGGCGAGCAGGATCAGCAGGTCCGCGGGGGAGCGCCGGCGCCGCGCGGGGCGCCGGGGTTCCGGTCCGTTCGCGTCGCGTGCCTCGCCGCCTCCGACGGGGTCGGATCCGGGAGGTGCGGCGGGAGTCCCCCCGCGGACAATCCTGGCTGCGCGCATGCCCTCATCCTGGCGTAAGCGGGACTTCAGGACCGTCCCGAGGCAGCAGGATACGCATCCGCCGGGCGGCTCCACGCCTCCCGGGGACGGGTCCTCGCGTCCGCGCCGGTCCGTCCGGAAGGGGGCCCGGGGCCGCTCGGGACGCTCCGCGCGGGGTGGTGAGGCTCTTGTAACCTGAGCGGCATGACGCAGCGGGGGACGGTGATCGCCATGTCCCTGGCCGCCGTCGCCGCGCTCCTGGGCGGCCTGGTCGTCCTCGCGCCCGCCGCGTCCGCCGGGGGAAGGGGCCCGCAGGCCGCGGCCACACGGACGATCAGCGGCCGGGCCGTGGTCATCGGGATTCCCGGGCTCCTGTGGAAGGACGTCGACGAGAAGCGGACGCCCGCGCTGTGGCGGCTCGTGGGGCAGGGCTCGGGCGCCGGCCTCAGCGTCCGCACCACGCGGGTCAACACGTGCCCGACGGACGGCTGGCTGACGCTGTCCGCGGGGCAGCGCTCCCGGCTGGCGCACGGCGACTGCGCGCTCCCCTCCTCGCCCCTGCTCCCGGGCCAGTCCGCCGCGGGCCCGGCCCCGGCGGCGCAGGC